>JAUWMM010000101.1 GCA_030613145.1 Desulfobacterales bacterium
CATAGATCCCTATCTCTCCTTGCCCTTGTCATGCTGTTTTTTTTACTTGCCTGCGGCGATAAGATTGAACCGGGAACTACCACAGAGTCACCTCCGGTGGTGAAGGATGTGCCCGTGGCGACCGCGAGTATGACCGACCAGCCCATTATCTATGACGCTGTCGGTACGGTACAGGCCGGCATTAGGAGCAATTTGGCCAGTAAGCTTTTAGGCACAGTAGAGGCTGTTCACGTCCGGGAAGGCGACCAGGTGAAACAGGGAGACATACTTGTCCTTATCGACCAGCGCCAGGTAAATGCCGGGCACAGTAAGGCTGAAGCCGGTCTATCTGAAGCCAAGAAGGGCCTGGCTGCAGCCATATCTAAACGTGATGCTGCACGGGCTTCAGAAGAACTTGCCCTTGCCACCTATGAACGATACCTGAATCTGAAAAGAGACGATTCTGTGAGCGTACAGGAATTTGATGAGATGGAGGCCCGCTACCGCCAGGCGAAAGCGGGCCTGGGGCTGAAAGACGCTATGGTGGAGGCAGCCACTGCAAGAGTCAAGCAGGCTGAAGCTTCTCTGGCGACAGCCTGGGTAAATAAAAAGGATGCAGTGATTACTGCTCCCCACGATGGTATCATCACCGGAAAGATGGTTGACAAAGGAGACCTTGCAAAGCCCGGCAGTCCCCTGCTGGCCCTAGAGACCACCAGCGGCTTTTGTGTAGATGTGGTACTGCCGGAGACATATATTGACTATGTGCAGCCCCTGCAGAAGGTATCGGTTAGGGTTCCAGCGCTGAAAACCGGGCCCTTAGAGGGGAATGTCTGTACCATAGTGCCCAGTGTAGACCCGAGAAGCCGCTCCTTTATTGTCAAGATTAAACTGCCAATAGACAGAAAGGTCAGATCCGGCCTATTCGCCCGGGCAGAGATACCTATGGGCCATAGCAAGAAACTTCTGATACCCCAAAAGGGAGTGGTTACCCGAGGACAACTAACCGGCCTCTATTTGGTGGATTCAAAAAGCATAGCACACTTTCGGCTTATTCGTCTTGGCAAGACTTTTGGGGATTTCGTTGAAGTCCTTTCAGGGCTTAAAGAGGGTGACCGCTATGTTCTGGAGCCAACGTCGAGCATTCAGGACGGTGTTAGCATTGAGGTGTCCAAATGAAACAGCAGCTGGGTGCTGCAGGTAAGATCGCCAGGGCTTTCATAGATTCCAAACTCACCCCGCTCATTATTGTGGCCTCCATCCTTTTAGGCTTGGCAGCCCTTTATGCCCTTCCCAGGGAAGAGGAGCCCCAGATCATTGGTCCGATGATCGATATTTTTGTTCAGATGCCGGGGGCAAGCCCAAAAGAGGTAGAAGAGCGCGTCACAAAACCGATGGAAAAACTGCTATGGGAAATCCCGGGGGTGGAATACATTTATTCCACTTCCAGCCCCGGAGTCTCAATGGCGGTGGTCCGTTTTTATGTGGGTGAAGATGAAGAAGAGTCAATAGTCCGGCTCCAGTCCAAACTGATGGCCAATTACGACCTTATTCCTGAAGGCGTTTCCCATCCTCTTATTAAACCTCGCTATATTGATGATGTGCCGATACTTGCCCTTACATTCTGGGGAGAAGATGCCGACCATTACGATTTGCGACGGGTAGTGGCAGAGGTGGAAGATCGGGTGAAGCGTGAGGACAATGTCTCAACCACGGCCATTATCGGCGGCTATCGAAGGCAAGTCCAGGTACTCCTCGATCCGGTCCGCATGGCAGCTTTTCACCTCAACCCCAGTTCCATTGTCAACATGCTAAGGGCTGCCAATCAGGAGTCCAGGGTTGGAAGTTTTCCCTCTGTAGACGGTGAAATCCTGGTTCATACCGGTGGCTTCTTGAGTAATTCCGACGATGTGGGCCTGGTGGTGGTAGGAGTCCACGGGGATCGCCCTGTCTATTTAAGAGAAGTGGCTAACATTGTAGATGGTCCTGAGGAGCCTGACCAATATGTATTCTTTGGAACCGGACCGGCAGCCGGCAAGAAGGGAATTGTTAAGGGACCTTTGCACAAAGGCGTCTATCCTGCCGTGACCCTCACCGTTGCCAAGCGTAAGGGCGCCAATGCCATTACTGTAGCTAAAAGAGTGCTCCAACGGGTGGACGAGAGCCGAGGCGTGATAATTCCTGAAAACATAAACATGACAGTGACCCGCCATTACGGCGAGACGGCTAAAGAGAAATCCGATGAGCTGTTGCTTCATATGTTCATTGCCGTTTTCTCAGTCACACTCCTGATATGGTTCGCCCTTGGCCACCGCGAATCTGGTGTTGTGGCCCTGGCCATTCCGGTGACTCTCGCTCTTACTCTTACTGTTTTTTATCTCTATGGCTACACGCTGAACCGCATCACCCTATTTGCCCTGATATTTTCTATCGGTATTTTGGTGGATGATGCCATTGTTGTGGTGGAAAATATGGTTCGCCACTTTCGACTTCCGGAAAACAAGGATCGTCCAATTTTAGTGATAGCAGTTGAAGCAGTGGACGAAGTGGGCAATCCCACCATTCTTGCAACTTTTGCCGTGATCGCAGCCATTCTGCCAATGGCCTTTGTGGGCGGACTCATGGGCCCTTATATGAGACCTATTCCGGTGGGGGCCTCGGCCGCCATGGTTTTTTCCCTGTTGGTCGCCTTTGTTGTTACGCCGTGGGTATCCGTGCGACTTCTCAAGCACAAGAACAATGGCGGCGGCGAGGCGCATGGCGAGAAAGAGGATTGGAGCATCAAACTCTATCGTCGGATCATGACCCCTCTTATTGAAGTACGTTTCTGGCGTTGGCTCTTTTTGATTGGCGTGGTGGTGCTGCTCATGGCTGCCTGTGCCCTCATTGCTGTGGGCTGGGTGCGAGTCAAAATACTTCCCTTTGACAACAAGAGCGAGTTTCAGGTGATTATCGATATGCCGGAATCCGCCACATTGGAGGAGACATCAAGAGTTGCCATGGAAATGGGCGATTATTTGAAGACTGTTAACGAAGTAGTCGATTATGAGATCTATGTAGGCACTGCCGCCCCATTTAATTTTAACGGCCTGGTCCGCCACTACTATTTGCGTCAGGGTCCCAACGTGGCTGACATCCAGGTGAATCTGGCAAACAAACATGACCGTAAGGCCCAGAGCCACGATATTGCAAAGTGGGTGCGGCCCGGGCTCAAGCGCATTGCAGACAGATTTAATGCCAGGGTGAAAGTGGCAGAGGTGCCTCCTGGTCCGCCGGTGCTATCAACCCTTGTTGCGGAAATCTATGGTCCGGATTATGAGCGTCAGCGCCAGCTTGCCAAAGAAGTGATCAAGATTTTTGAAGAGACCCCGGGTGTGGTAGATACGGATTGGTACATGGAAGAAAGGCAGTCCAAGGTCAATCTTCTAGTGGATAAGGAGAAGGCGGCATTGCACGGCATCAGTGCTGCCCAGATTGATCAGGCCCTGCAGATTGCTCTCAAGGGGATGCAAGCGGGCCTGCTTCATCGACCCCGGGAGAAAGAAGACGTTTCCATTTTGCTGCGGTTGCCATTGGCTGACAGGGCAGGGATCAAAAAGTTGGAGGCAATTAAGATTCCTTCAGCAGATGGCCGCTTGGTATCCCTTTCCGACCTGATCTCTGCCCACGAGACCGATCTGGACCGCAGCATCTATCATAAAAACCTTATGCCGGTGGTCTATGTAACCGGAGACGTGGCCGGGGTCAAGGAGAGTCCTGTGTATGCCATTTTGGAGATGCGCAAGAAGATAGATGCCATCTCCCTGCCTGAGGGATATAAGATCCGCCAGCATACGGCCCACATTCCTGAAAGCGATAAGCGATTCGCCATGAAATGGGACGGCGAATGGCACATAACCTACGAGGTATTCCGCGATCTGGGTATCGCCTTTGGTGTGGTCCTGGTGCTAATTTTTATCCTTATAGTGGGGTGGTTTCAGTCATTGAGTACGCCCCTGGTTATCATGGTCGCAATCCCCTTTTCCTTAGTGGGTATCCTGCCGGCCCATGGGCTTATGGGCGCATTTTTTACTGCAACTTCTATGATCGGTTTCATAGCCGGTGCCGGGATTGTTGTGAGAAACTCCATCATTCTTGTAGACTTCATCGAGCTGCGCCTTAAACAGGGCATGCCCCTGGACAAGGCCGTAATCGACGCCGGAGCCGTTCGCTTCCGTCCCATGATGCTTACCGCTGCTGCAGTTGTTGTGGCCGCCTCAGTCATACTCTTTGATCCCATCTTCCAGGGCCTTGCCATATCGCTCATGGCCGGGGAGGTGGCATCCCTTTTACTCTCCAGGATGACCGTGCCCATACTCTACTACCTGGACAAACGATGGGAATTTGCACACGGTAACCCAATGTCATCAACTTACTAATGGGAGCAGAAAACAGATTGCATGTATTCATGCGCTTATCTGACTCTAAAAGACCGAATATTCACCGCCCGTTCGTTTCACTCACTTGAGTCTCAGAGTGCGCTGAGAAATCCGTTTTTTCATTTGCCGGGAGATGGCGGCAAATGAAAACCAGCAGTCCCGCCTTTTGGCGGGATGTGAATTGCCCGCAGGGCCGAGCTTTTTTTCCTGATCGTCATCTCCCGATCAGGAAAAACTAATCTTCCTCCGCGTTCTCAGCGTCTCTAACGAGCGTAGCGAGTGGGTGGTGAAGACATGAAATGCAAACAATTTAATGCTCCCCGTAGTAAGACTCCAATCTCTCTCCCTTATCCTATTGTGAAAAAGCTTCTAATCACCAAAGATAGGCTTGAGGCCCTTTATTGCAAGTACAATAGGCGCGAATTCGTGCATCCGGACCCACTCGAATTCCTGTATCCTTACGAGAAGCTTTGTGATCGTGAAATTGTGGCGCTCGTAGCCTCATCACTTGCTTACGGAAAGGTTGCCCAGATTCTTAAGAGCGTCTCCTGCGTCCTTGAACAGATGACGCCGTCACCGTCGGTCTTTTTAAAACGAGCTTCTCTTGAAACAATACAGCAGACCTTTTCAGGTTTTAAACATCGGTTTACTACCGGCCAAGATCTTTCTTTCATGCTGTTTGGTGTCAAGCAAGTCCTAAAAAGCTACGGCTCGCTTCACGCCTGTTTTATGAGCGGACTAAATGATGATGATACGGTGCTTCCGGCCCTTACCAGCTTTGCAGGCGTACTTTCTCTTTGTGCCGACCGCAGCCCGGGCCATCTTGTGCCTGCGCCCGAGAAGGGCAGTGCATGCAAGCGACTCAATCTCTTCCTCCGATGGATGGTACGCCGGGATGAGGTGGATATAGGTGGGTGGGAGAACGTGCCTGCATCAAAGCTGATCGTCCCTGTAGATACTCATATGCACAGGATTTGTCTGTTGCTCGGACTGACAACTCGAAAACAGGCGGATATGCGTACAGCCATGGAGATAACAGATGCCTTCAGAGAAATGGCTCCGGAGGATCCGGTCAGATACGATTTTTCCCTGACCCGCTTGGGCATTCGGGACGATGCTGACATTGAGGCTTTTCTAAGAAAGTGAGGCCCTAAGTCCCCAGATATCTATCACTAACAAATAATGCCGGGAATTTTTCCCGGGTGCAGGCCCTAAGCCCTTGGAAATGCTTTTTTTATTACTACACACCCCGTAGTAAACACCTACTAATTACCTTGACGCACGACCCTATTTTCCCTATACTCAACCCACCTATGACGGAAACCCTATCTCAAGAAAAACTGCGTCAAATGGTTTCCCGCTGGCTTCCTGCGGGTCGGTCCCGTCCTTTTCGAATTTACCAGGACACCACGGATTTTTTCCGTATAGAATATGGAGATGTGGTTGTTCTTGCTGACAAGCCCTTCCTTGTTCGCCACAATGCCAAGGAGGGGCGGTTTGGTCTTGATGATGAGGAGAAATTTTGGGTGAAGCGAGCCACTGACCTGAGTGACGGGAGCCTGAAGGTCATCAAGCTCGTTTTCCACGAAAAGTTTACGGCTAATATCGGAGGCATCGAGTTCGAGTGTTTTAGAAGCCCAAAGAAAGAGGCGCGTGTCCTTGATCTGGTGGGAGACCACAAGAACTTCATGCACGGATATTCTGTCAAAGATGTGAAAGGCAACCTTGTGCGCATACTTGATTTTGTCAAGGGGGGGCCTCTGTCCAGCTATGTGAGGGATATGAACGGGGACCATCAGACATATTTTTACAATCAACTGCCCGGCATCCTTGACCATTTTACCGAAAGCATCAAGGCGGTCCTGTTCTTACACGAACATGGCGAAAAGCACGGCGACATACGACGCGATCACATTATAGTCGACCGGGATAACGGGCGCTTCCGCTGGATTGATTTTGACTATAATTATCGCCACAGGGAAAACATATATGCTTACGACCTCTTTGGCCTTGGCAATGTCCTGGTATTTCTGGTGGGCATGGGCGATGTGCTTAGGACCGATCTCAGTAAACAGGGTCATCCCGCCCTCAGCAAACTGCAAGAAGGAGACAGGAACATCGTTTTTGGTAATCGAATAGTCAATCTGAAGAAGATTTATCCCTACATACCCGATAGCCTGAACCGGGTGCTTATGCATTTTTCAAAAGGTGCCAACTGGTTTTATGAGAATACCACCCAACTGCTGGATGACTTAAGAGAGTTCAATAGCGGTTTTTGATTGTGTCATAGGGTTCTTGACCCTAACGTTGCAAAAGTCGAGGATGCCGCAGGTCCAAGGCGTCGAGGGTGAAGCTGTAGTCATTTACCGCGAGCCCT
>JAUWMM010000215.1 GCA_030613145.1 Desulfobacterales bacterium
AGCTCATACCTCATATTAAACCCTAACCCGGACAAGCCGGAACCAAAATAAATTTATCACGAAAACACGAAAGTACGAAAACACGAAAAGAAGCAATTTCAGATACTAAAACCAAATGTCGAGTCAAATCCCAATGACAAATTGCCAAAGTCTCTCACATTGAATTTTAAACGCATTGCATTTAATTGTGTTTTGGTCTTTTTCGTTCTTTTTCTCTTTCGTGTTTTCGTCCTTTCGTGTTTTCGTGATTGTTTTTCAATTTTCTGCCATAAACAACACGAATTTTAGAACTAAGGAACTAATTGAGCGATGCTCAATCAGGTGGTATTAGGCTCGGCTACTGTATTGGTTGCGGATAAACTAAAACGACGGTCTTGTCAACAGGGGCAAGGTGTAAGACCTGTATCCCCCGACAATACAATTCGAATCGATCCTGTCCGGCGGATTGGTCGTTGACAGCCACGATTGCCGTCTGATATCAAATGGGCAGTCTATAATCTGGTGAGGCGTGAATATGTTAGATTTTTCTAAGACGTTTGAGAAATACGAAGCCCTGGTTGCCGAAGTTGACAAGATCTTCAAGACGCTCCAGAACGAACACAAGGATTGCGTTCTTTGTGAGATTCATTGCTGCGACTGCTGTTACGCCGTGTTTGATCTCACACTCATCGAATCGGTCTATATTAACTATCATCTCAATAAATCGCTCAGCAGGAAGGAACGACGGCCTATTATTAGTCGGGCCGAAAAGGCTGATCGCAAGTATTATCAGATTAAACAGAAGCTTAAAAAAATGTACATAGACCGGAGAAAGCCTTCTGAGGAAGTGTTCCACCAGCTGGCCCACGAGCGTGTAAAATGTCCACTCCTCAATGATGAGGACCTATGTGATCTGTACGTCCGGAGACCCATTACGTGTAGAGTATACGGAGTTCCCACCTCGATCGGGGGAACTGCCCACATCTGCGGAAAATCCGGATTCAAAGAGGGAACGGCCTATCCCACAGTGAACCTAGATAAGATGAATGACCGCCTCTTTGAGCTCTCCGAGGCACTTCTTAAAGAGATTGGGGCGCAGCGTTCAAAGATTCATATGGGCCTTGTGCCGGTTTCTGCGGCCTTGATGACCGATTATGACGAGAAATACTTTTTGGCTTGATGCGGGAGGCACCTAGATGCGCAAGCTATCGGCTGAAGATGAAGAGAGAAAGAAATTCATTTTTGACAGCATGTCCCCCAGGCGGCAAAAGCACATCCTTAAGAAAGAGGGCTACGACGCCTGGGACCCCTTCATTGCGCCAAAAGAGCCGATTGACATGCGAGAGGATAAATCGAAGCGCACAGCTATTCAGTTGGCCCGGGAATTTCTTTCCACCTGGAGTGCGGAAGAGTACAGCAACGCCTTTGGCGAAGGGGCCTGGGAAATCTGTCTTGGAATCATTAACGATGACGACCGGTATAAGGGGATGTACGAATTTTCCTGTTGGTACCGGGAGTTTTTAAGAAAACAGGGTCTGGCGTGACCGGAGGATACGAGCATCCATGCCGGTCCATTTCCTCTTCATTCATGTCAACTTGTTAGCCCCCCTCAATTCCCCGGACACTATCCCCATATCTGAAGCCACCATCCTGGCCCATTTAAAAAACCATGGGTTTTCCGGACAGATTTTAGGAGACTTCGCTGACAGCCCCCTCAAGCCCGGCGTTTTGGCAAAGGCAATTCAAACGACCCAACCCCTTGCCATCGGCTTCACTGCATACCAGGAAAACATTGAGCAGATAAGGCTCTGGGCTCGCTTTGCAAAGAAGTTGTCTCCAGCCATCAAAATCATCATAGGTGGGCCCCAGGTGACCTTTATGCCTGCTGAGGCGTTGAGGCACATGCCGGAGGTCGATTTCCTTTGCAGGGGGGAAGGGGAGGATGTCATGTTGGCACTTGCCCAGGCTCTCGTCGAGGGATCAGGCACTGCCCGCTTGCCCGGCCTATGTTTTTTGCAGGGAGATGATGTCATAGAGACCGGTCCTGCATCTGGTGCGAAAGACCTGGACACTTACGCCTCTCCTTATTTGATGGATCTCGTCGATTTGACCTGTAAGGACCGGGCCGTGATGTTGACGTCCAGAGGGTGTTCATATGATTGTGCCTTTTGTTATACCCCAAGGGCAAGCCGGAGGAGGGTTAGATTTTACTCACCAGAGCGGATTATAGATGAGATGAAATATCTCAAGTCAAAAGGCATAAGGGCATTCTGGTTTGCTGATACAAATTTTTCCTTTTCTCGAAAGCGCCTGGTCACTCTCGTTGAGGCCATCATCAGAGAGGTGCCCGGCATTAGTTTTTGGTGCCAGACACGCTATGATCTGGTTAACCGCGAGGTGCTATCCTTGCTCAGACGGGCCGGCGCCGATAACATGGCTTACGGGCTTGAGTCGGCAAACCCGGAAGTACTTGAGAGGATCAATAAACCGATTGACCTGGAGCGCCTTTCAGAAGTGATCCGCCTGACCCAGGAGGCAGGCATAAATGTAGAGCTCTTCAGCATGTTTGGTCTTCCCGGGGAAACTTTTCACCAGGCCCTTGGTACACTGGCATTTGTAAAAAAGAACAGGGTGGCCATAGACGGCAATTCCATATCGCAACAGGCCCATCTTTTTTTTGGCACTCCCATGAATGACGATGCCTCAGCTTACGGTATCCGCCCCTTTCGGCGCACGCGTCCTGCTTACTTGAGTGTATGCAGGGATTACGAGACCGATACCATGTCGGCAGATGAAATCCGACGCATGAGTTTGATCTGGCGATTGAACCGTAACGACTTTGCCGAAGATGTAGGAGCTGGAAAAAACCTGTTTCATAGGGCTGCATTCATCACCCAAAACTGCGGGGCCCTGACTGATCGGCCTGAGGCAACTTTTTTACTGGCCCGTATATATATTGCTCTCGAAGAATATGGTGCGGCTGTGGAATGTATGAACCTGTTGAGCAAGGACTTCCCTGAAGACCCGGCAGTGCAAGAGCTTCTCGCCGGCCCCTTCTTGTGCTTCAAGGTGAGTCCGGATACAAGCCGGGCCGGATTCAAAGTGATTTATGACTGCCAGGGGTCGGTTGACGGCAGTGTGGTCCCTGCAACATGCGGCAGGTTTCAGGAGGCGATCCTTGGCCAAGGCATGCTTTTGCCTGAATTTGAGAAGCATCTTGAGGGGATGAGTTCCGGGGAAGACACACGTTTTGACATGACTTTTCCTGTTGCCTATGGCCAGAAGGACCTGGCTGGAAAGGTCGTCACGTTTCGCGTTCACGTGTACCACACTATGGAGCCGGTGACAGTCGAAAGCTATAGAGACCTTGATAATAAGGCGTTGAGCAACGAATACGAGCTGGAGGATACCGAAGGGTTGCGGGAGCACAATATCAACCTTTATTATAAGATGCTTCACAGGGCTAATATGCGGGGGCTGGTCCGGGAGATGACGGACTATCTTATGCTCATGAATCTTTACCTCAAGCTGGGCTTTGTGGATTTGGCGACAGCTCTCATCGAGAAGCTTCCAGAGAACCCCATGATCATGACCCATGGGGCCCATATATTTCGTATGAATGGCCAACCTCAGAAGGCATTAGAGCTTCTGGATAGGGCCGGGAAAAATGGCCCAAGGGAGAGGTTGATCCGGGCACAAGCCCTCTTCGATTTGAACAGGTTGGAAGACTCCGAGGCGACTGTGAACGACCTGAAGGTGCCGAACAATATCCAGCTTGCAGATCTTCGGGTTCAGCTTGCCGCCAAGCTGGCCTTACCTATAGAGACATATCTTGAAAGGGAAGAGGCGCTGCTCGATGCCAAGACACAGGCGATGCTTTAAACAAGGCAAACGATACAGCGTTGTTGCTCAGTGGAGATGCTTAGAGATTTTGAGTTTTACAAAGACGAAGGCGCCTAAGCCGGATTTGTAGGTCTTGCCGCCCCCTAAAACCCTGTGTTCCCCGGCGCGATAGCCGTCGAGGTATCTTATCTCGTAATCTTTATCGGGCTCCATGGCCAAGGCTTTTTCCCAATTGTCGTCATAGGCAAAGGCAATGGTTTCCATTAAGGCATCCCCAAGGTTGTGTCCGGTAGTGTCATAGGCGCCAATAGCCCCGCAGTGACACAGCCACCTGTAAAAGTCCCCTTCGCGTTTTGGGTCTACTTCTGGGGGCCTTCCGAAAGGTTGTCCACAAAACGGGCAGCGTGGCTTTTCCGATTCTCTGTAAATGGGAAACAAGACAGGCTCCTATCTTGGTTATCGGTAATGTATGATTACTTGGAGTTTCGCAGTCACTTCGGCTATGGTTTGTGGCAAGATGGGTTCGGGCGGGGATAAACCCGCCCCTACGATTCCATGTGCTGTCCTCGGGCTTGTAGGGGCGGGTTTATCCCCGCCCTTTATAGTTCTTTAATAGTTCTTTATAGTTCTTTTTTCACCCTGAATGGGGGGCCATTTCAATATATGCCCTTTGACGGTTCAATA
>JAUWMM010000038.1 GCA_030613145.1 Desulfobacterales bacterium
GTATAAACGCCAAAACTCCTACGACGATATTGATGTTTAACCTCCGCATGTTTTGACCTCCTTAGTGTTAGCATAGCGCATGGCGCTAAGCTCTCTGTTTTCTGCTTTATACTCTCTGCTCTCTGCGCTACGCCCTATGCCCTATGTCCCTTTCAGCCCCCAGGGGGTCATCCTCCGTTCCACATATTCCAAAAGAAAACCCAGGGTAATGGCCATGGCTGCGGTAGGTGCCGCCCCCTGTAGGATGATTAGAACTTCACGGGCGAATACCCCTGTCAGTGTAATCTTACCCAGACCTGTCCCCCCAACAAGAACAGCGAGTTCCGCAGTGCCTACCGTGATAACGGTGGAGATTCTGATCCCGACCATGATGACGGGTCTTGCCAAGGGCAACTCTATCTTCCGGGCAATTTGTACTCTCGTCAGTCCCATTCCCTTGGCAGCTTCTATGACAGCAGGATCGATCGCTTTAATACTAGCATAAGAATTGCGTAAGATGGGAAGCAGTCCATAGATGACCAAGGCCACAATGGCTGACTGAAGGCCAAAACCCAAAAGTGGGGCCATAATAGCAATGACAGCCAAGCTGGGTACCGTCTGGCCCACGCTTGCTCCGCCAATGACAGGCAGTGCGAGCTTCTCAAGACCTGGTCGAGTGACCAGGATTCCCAGAGGCACGCCGATGGCAGTGGCAATAACGACTGCTATGAATACCATCTTGAAATGAGCCCATGCGCAATAGAGTAAATCACCGTAGGTGAAGGTGCTATAGATCCCCACCTTGCCCATGCCGGTAACCCAGATGGTCACCCCGATAAGAAGCGCCAGAAGGGTAACAAAAATTGCTTGATGTCTCATTGGTTTTTTAGTTATGAAATTCGTGTTTTTTTTGGCAGAATTATTCCTGCAAATGCCTTGGAGGAACTATAAAATCTGATACTGGATGCTCGATACTGGATGCTGGATTCAAGGATTATCCGGTATCAAGAACCCAGGATCCAGCATCAAATCTTTTTTGGTTCCGGCTTGTCCGTGTGTAGGACTTAGTCAAAGTACGGGCTCGCAACCTTGGTCCACAATCCCTGGACCCCGAGGATCAGCTCTGCCACCTCTCTTACTGCACCCCTGCCGCCAGGAGCAAGGGTGACGTAGTGGGCGATGTCAAAAAGGTATTCTGAGGCATCGGCCACTGCAACAGCAAAGCCTACGCGATTCATTACGGTCAAATCGACCACATCATCGCCCACAAAGGCTGTTTCCTCAAACTTGAGGCCCCTTTGAGAAGTAATTTTTTCAAGGACCGGCACTTTGTCCCTCACCCCTTGGACCACTTCGGTTATTCCTAAATCCGAGGCCCTCTTGTCCACCAGGGGACAGCTTCTGCCGGAAATCAGGACCGTTTCTATGCCGGCTTGCTTCAGCATCTTTGTCCCGTGGCCATCCCGTACGTCGAATGCCTTCGACTCGGTGCCATCATCGTGATAGAAAAGCCGACCGTCGGTCAAGACTCCATCCACATCAAGGGCAACGAGCTTAACCCGCTCCACCCGCGCCCGGACCTCGGCGTTTATATGCTTTAACACAGAAGGGGTCTTGACCCGTTCTTTTGTTCCAAGCTTTTCCAAAAACCCTAGTTTCTTTGTCATATGACATTTTCCTTAATGATCAGTTTTTGTTACAAGATTACTATGTCCACCATCACAAATTTATCCTTTCGCTTGCTTTTGTGCCGAGTGTTGCCGTGTATGCATATCAAATCGTTGTTATGTAGTCAAGCAGTAAGTTGGCGTTATACCAAGAAATCCTTGACTTTTTCCACAAAAGAGGAGTAATGGTTTTATTAAGAGCCTGATATTAATCCGGCTGGAAATCTCTGAAACTAATCAACAGGAACAAACTGAATCTGGAGTCTTGCCCCGGGAAACAGTGGCATCCCTCATGAAAACTACGAGAGTATTTATTCACGGCCTCGAAGGCAGCAGCCAGGGAACCAAGGGCTTATTTTTCAGGGATAGATATCCCGACATGATCATTGAAGACTTTCACGGAACCATTGAGCTGCGAATGAATAAGCTGAACAGAATCCTGCCTGAAAAGACTTCCCTTATCATGGTTGGCTCAAGCTATGGGGGATTGATGGCTGCAATATTTGCTTTCAACAACCAACAGAGGATCAAAAGGCTTATTCTTTTAGCACCCGCTCTTGTTTTGCACGAATTTGAGCCGTATTCACAGAAAAGGACCAATACACCCGTTGTCATTTATCATGGAAAAGGCGATGATGTTGTCCCTTTGGCACCTGTTCACCAAATTGCCTGCAGGGTCTTTGAAAACTTAACCTTCAACGTGGTTGACGACGACCATTTCCTCAGCAAGACCTTCAAGTCCATCGACTGGGACAAACTGCTTGAACGGTGACAAGGGTATGGGTTGGGGCAAGGTTTAATCTACTTTTTGCGTGAGCCCTAAGGGCTCGCGCAAGAATAACTTGGCAGAATTGGCGCTCAGATTTGGGTTAGATTTGGTCGATCCGATTGAGCAAAACCGCAGGAATAGCAGGCTATTTCGAGGGTTTTGCGAATGAGTATCGGCCAAAGATAGCCTTAAGCTGGGATGCCAAAATAGTAAGTTGTTTTTGTGCGAGCCCTAAGGCCGGGATAAGGACGGGGGTGTTTTGACTAAGACGTTTTGTTCTTTTGCTCCTCAAACGCCTTTATGTATTGTCTCAAGATTCGAAGTGTTGCTTCATCTATTTCTTGAAACTCAATTCCGGATTCAAACCTTCCAGCCTCACCTGCTTTTGAATGGACAACCTTTCCATTGATATCCGTCATCAGGTCGTCTTCCAGACCTATTGTCAGTGATACAGTGTATTGTGCATCAATTGGAATATGCGTTTCCAGCAGTATTCCGCCTTCACTGACATTTAAAGTCCTTCCCATTCCCTGCTTTACCAAATTATTGTTCTCATCAACACAAACATACGATAGGAGATTGAGGGATCCGAATCTTGGGTGCTCTCTTTTATTTGTTGTAGTCATGGTCACACCTCAAAAAAGACTAAACGTGAGGGTTTCTTAAAAAGGCTGTCAAGAATTGCCCGATTTCTTATTGCCAATTTTTTTGTAAAAGTCACATGATAGCTTGGTCGTGACTGATACGCATGTCGCAGCATTTTCTAGAAGATTTCTTAGCGTGGTTGAAAGTTGATCATATTCTTTCTGTAGGCTATCAGAATCAAGTGCACTTACCTTCATGTTCTTAGATGCCAACACTGAGGCGGAATAAGGTTCATGGCCGATATCAAGGAAAGGAACATAGCCGACAAAATCTCCTTCACTAAGATTGGCCAGCGGCACATAGCCGTGTTTCGTGTGTCTAACAATGGATGCTTCCCCCTGAGTGATTCTCAGCATTCTGTCTTCCTTGCTTCCCTGTTTGATGACCTTCTTTCTGTCTTTAACAAATGCCTTTAACGAGTTTTGTCCCGAAAAGAATTCAACAGCCCTATCAGAGACCTCTCTTAGTCTCTTATCAAGGCTCAATACTAGTCCTTTAAATTCATTAGACATGTGTCCGTATTCTATGAAAAGACGTTCCGTGTCAAGCACTCCCAGTTGAACATTACCTACTGCTACAACGTTAGCACTCCGAATATTGCCTTTGATCAAGAATGCAGACAAACTTGCAATAAATGCCCCAACACCAAGCCTGACTATTGAGAGTGGACCCCTGGGTGTTTCTCGAACAACTTCAACAGCTCCTTCCAATATAACCCACATCCAGCTGCCATGTTTTCCCTCTTGAGTAATCTTGTCACCATCGGAAAATCCTTCCTCATCAACAACGTACAAATAGTCGACAAGCGGCCCCTTAATTAAAGGTATGGTTGTTTCCTTGTCAGTTTCACCACGAGAAACCTTTTGAACAGATACAGGCCCTACCTTTTCGATTTCACCGTCATCCAGCATCTTTAAGCCGTCCAGAATAATTTCCATCGGGCTCTTCTTTATCACATTTTTCCTTGTGACTTGCTCCTTGCTGAATTCAAATTCGCCCGTAATCCATCCAAATAGTGAGTAAAGAGCATCAATACCGGTCAATGGTTCATTTGAAGCATCTACAGGATTACCGTCAATGACATATATCAAACCCGCACCCTGGACATATTTGTTCCTGATGCGTAAAATTCCTGTATAGCTGTTTGAGCCAATTAGCTGCAAAAGCTCCGTTAGACCGATAGAATCAAGATTGCCTGCAAGAATGACCATACTTTTTATGCACAATCACTTACTGTGCCCATTTCAGTTGTTTTTGAAGGTCACGCAATGTTAACTTCAAACATTCCTGCAAAGTTGCCCCAACACCTTTACCCTTGAGAGCGCTGGCCGGGAAAGAAGGCACCTTAAGCTGGTTATTTAATTCTCTTTCCATCTTCTCGATAGACATAGTGGGAAGACCTTGCTCCGCAAGGTCCCTTTTGTTGTACTGAAGAACAAGGGGTACCTTGAAAATGCTGGTGCCAAATTCTTTCAAGTTTTGTTGCAGGTCCTTCAGAGATAGCATGTTTTTTTCGCGCCTTGCTTCAAGGGAATCCGCAACAAAGACGACCCCATCAACCCCCCTTAGAACCACTTTTCTGGTGGAGCTGTATTGTACCTGCCCCGGAACAGTAAATAATTGAACCCGCACAGCACACCCTCTTACTTTACCCAATTCCATAGGGAGAAAATCAAAAAAAAGGGTACGATCACCCTCCGTGTCAATTGAGACCATCTCACCTGATACCTGCTTCTTAAAGGCTTTATGAATATATTCCAGATTTGTTGTTTTTCCACACCTGCCAGGTCCATAATATACAACTTTACATTCTATCTCCCTATTTTTCAAGTTAAAAACAGCCATAGAATCCAGCCTCAACGCAGAGAATACAAACCGGTACCGAAGATAAGCCTCACATGAAATGAATTGGAGCTCGCCGCCCACAGGGCACAGGTTCCCGGAAGGGAAAGCATCCATTTCAAATAGCTTCCCTTGATTCCGCCTGCCCTGCACAGCTACAGCAACAGGGCAAGTCCCGATACGGTCGTTTCTCTCTACGGGGTTATCAAGGCGGGGGTTTCGGGAAACAGTCCGGTCAAGCTATTCATAGTATATCCACGTTATCACTTATTTTACTAAAATAAAATAGTATACTTTTCAACTGTGAGTTGGTGTTCATGTGTTTTGAATCTCTATATCCACTCTGTAATCTCCCTTTTTTGGACCTAACTCAATAGGGGCTTTTTCTGAGACGATACCCGAACCATTGAATACGGCAATGGGTGAGAAGAATTGAATATTATTTAGCCTGAATCCAACCTTCAGGTTTTCGATCAAGTCCTTATCGTCGCGGGAAATTATCAGGCTGATCGTATTACCTCTTTGGAAATTTACATCCAGTTCGATCAGCGCACCCTTTTTGGATTCATCGCCCAATGTTATTGCTATTGAGCTAATATCAAGAAAGTCTTCCTCCCTTGCCTCTTCTTTCCTGGCATCTTTTGGTTGCGTTACGGCTGGAAGCTTTTTGTCTATTCCCTTTCTGTCAAGAATATCTTGGAAAAAAATGCGGATCTCTTCCAACTGTCCCGAAGAAAAGCTATCCCCTGATAGCCATTTCCGATACTTGGTAATAGCTTCATCCGATGAAGAGAGTGCAATATGGCACCTTATAATATTCTTTGCCGCAGAAACACGGAGAGAATCTTTCTTTATCAATTCATTGAATTCTATTAACGCTCTTTCAAACTGGCCGAACTTGGCCAGGGCCATTGCCCCTTCAAGCAAGGCTGCATCCTCGTCCTTATCTTCTGAAAAAGAGAACAAATTTTTGACAAGATCCTGGGCCTTTGTTGACATTTTAGGCGTTGCCGGTGGCTTATCGAACTTTTTAATCTCATTTTCCACTGCGCCAATTTTTTTTGAGATAGCATCTAACAAGCTTTGTTTATTTGCAATCCTGTCGTTTTTTTGGATCAATTTAGCCACATTATCATATTTTGCCTTTGCCTCGACAAATAGTCCGTGGGATCTATAAAGTTCGGCTTCCTTGAAAAGTGCTTGAATCTGTTTTTTTGTATCCATCTTCAACTTCCACCACCTTATCAGGCATAGACAGGGCCTTTCACCCTCTCACATGATTTGTATAGCCTATGAGACGCTGATAAGGTATCGCTTTGTGGCGATTTTTTAGGGGCGGCTTCGCCATACCCTATAAAAACTATTAATATAACAGTCAATGAACATATCTGTCAAGAATTTGGAAATCCAAGAGTGCCGGCAATGGAGTGCGCCGACTGGTTCATAATTTGTAGGTGATTGCAAAGAATTTGATACCATAATATAAAGATGTGCCTTTTGGAATAAACCACATATTAATACACGACTTATGATTGAGAAAAAGAGCGATTCATTGTGCATATGGTTTTTCGAAAACTTCTTAAAATATGAAGCCATTGGTCACTTTATATCAACACGCATAGGTGGGCACAGCAGCCCGCCGTATGACTCTTTGAATCTATCCTTTAATGTCGGAGATGACCCGGAAAAGGTACTCAAGAACCGCACACTATTTTTTGAAACCCTTGGAGTTCCCCTGTCCAGCCTGACAACCGCCAAACAAATTCATGAAGGTCATGTCAAAATTGTGTCAGAAGGATTGCGAGGCAAAGGTTCCACCGACTACAAAGGGGCTATCAATGCAACAGATGCGATGGTGACCAATGTGCCAGGTACTTGTCTGATGATTCTTTTGGCTGACTGTGTGCCAATTCTCTTTTATGATCCCTCAAAGATGGTAATCGGGGTTGCACATGCAGGGTGGAGGGGTACCCTTCAAAGGATAGCCCAAAAAACTGTGGTGGTTTTCCAACAACACTTCGGGTGTTCCCCCCAGGATATACTTGCAGGCATAGGGCCGTCTATCGGGCCGTGTTGCTGTGAAGTCGGCCGGGAGGTCGTCTCTCACATCGAGCATGTTTTTGGGGCCGAGCAAGAATGCATCAGTAGGGAATCTGCAGACGGGAAAGGCCATTTTGATTTATGGACAGCCAATTTGAAACAGCTTACACAGGCCGGTATCCCCAAAAAAAACATAGAAACGTCAAAGACATGCACCTGTGATCATTCCGATTTGTTTTTTTCTTACCGACATAAGAGAGGACAGACAGGTAGGTTTGGGGCAGGGATTGTTATTCGTTAGTATCCATCCAGAAATGAGATATTTTTTGCAAGGTCAAGGAAGATGAAGATTTTAACCGCAGGAATACATCGTGTATTTTGACGTGCCCCATCCAATAATCAGGGTTTTCAGGGTTGATAAAATTAATATGAATGAGAGTCTCTGTTAACTGTCCATACATGTCTTCAAGTTCCCGGCGCGTCGATAGGCGGGGTGTAAGGGTCCCGGTATCCTCCCGGCTTGCCAGAAAAACCTCATAGCAAAGGACCATAACTGCCTGTGCCAAGTTCAACGATGCAAACCCTGCAGTCGGAATATTTACCAAGGCATGACAAAAGCTTAATTCAGCATTAGTCAGGCCCCGGTTTTCAGGGCCAAAAAGAAGGGCTATCCGATTGTGTTGGGATATAGAAATCAATGTTTCAGCTATCTTTCGTGGCTTGGGGACAGCAGGACGTCGGCTCCCCAAACGTGCAGTGGTGCCTACCACGTACTGAAAAGGGGCGAGGGCTGTTTCCAGGTTTTCATATTCTTCCATAGCCTCCACAAGGTCGGCCGCAAAGTGCGTGGCCATCTTGTGTACCCGGGTCAGGTCGCATTCGCGTGGGTCCACGACAATGAGCCGGCTGATTCCCATATTGCAGGCCGAACGGGCGGCCGCACCTATGTTTTCAGGATACCTGGGCCTATGAAGCACGACAGCAATGTTATCAAGGTTCATGCGTAAGGACATAAGATTCGTCTCATTCCCCAAACACCTCGAATGCATTGAAAAAATAGCTGATCTCAAATGCCGCGGTTTCCTGGCTGTCAGACCCGTGAACCACGTTTCTTCGACCGTCTGTGGCGAACTCTCTACGTATCGTCCCTTCGGCGGCATCTTTAGGATTTGTGGCGCCCATGAGCTCTCTGTTTCTCCTAATAACTTCCCTTCCTTCAAGGACTATGGCCACCGAAGGGCCTGAAGACATAAAGGCAGTGAAACCTTCAAAAAAATCACGTCCCCTGTGTACTGCATAAAACTCTTCTGCTTCTTTTTTTGACATGTGAACCATCTTCATGGCAATGATCTTAAAACCATTCTGCTCAAAATGTTTGATCACCTCCCCAGTGATACCCTTTGCAACAGCGTCCGGTTTGATGATCGACAAAGTCCTTTCCTTCATAGCTTCAACCTTTCTGCGGTCCTTGACCGCCCTGCTCCCCGCGCACGAAGTTCTGGTGTAAGGAAGAACACCTGTCAGTTAGGACGGGGTCAAGGGGTACCGTAAAAAAATGTTTGTCTTCCTTGCTGGGTACGTAAGCCCACGAAGCGAACGCCCCCCCTCAGTATGGCGTGGATTCACAATACGGCAGGTTCCGTAACAAAAAGGCGGGGGGAAATCAAGGAATGGTTCTTGACGGGATCTTGAACAAAAAGACATCACAATAGATCGGGTTTACAGTAAGAAAGGGAGGAACTAAGGGCTCGCGCAAAAATAACTTGGCAGATTTCGCGCGAGCCCTAAGCCCAGGCAAGTAGTTTTACGCTTTTTACTTTGGTTTCTTTCACAGGATAGATATTATAAACCACCTCATCAGGGCAAAACCAGAGCTTTATTTCTCTTTCCGCTTCTTCTGGATTGGCGGACGCATGGATGGCGTTTTCGAAAATGCCCGAGGTGGTAATTCTTCCATAAGCACCCCGAATGGAGCGAGGATCAGCCTCTTCAGGATTGGTGGCCCCACAGATTTCCCGCACTTTACTAATAGCATTTTCTCCGTGGTAAACCAGTGCCATCACTTTTCTTTTTCCGTGGAACTTACCTATAATATAGTCTATTAATTCTTGAAAAAAGGGCTGATCTTTCAAAGCGGCATAATGTGTCTCAGCTAATTCCTTAGATACGCGAACAATCCTTGCTCCAGCAATTTCCAGGCGCGTTTCCGAAAGGCGCGTCAGGATGTTGCCGGTAAGAGATTTTTCCAAACCATCCGGTTTTATCAGTACTAATGTTTGTTCAACAGTCATAGTCAGGACCGATAGCGGGTATTTTCAAAGGTCTCGCTTCTTGGTGGGGCGAATATAGGAATTATGTGGTTGTGTGTCAAGCAAAAAGGCCCCGGCAATATTTTGCTGTTTATTCAAAAGGTTGTGGATGCTCGGGTGATTGCCGCACTCGAAAATCAAGCATTAATTTAGCTCATCCTTCCTCCCGCCTTATCCTGATCTATCGAGATTTTATCGGGACTGCAGAGAGCTTTTAACATTAGCCGGCCGGCAGATGCACTTTGTATCCCATACGAGATATGGTAAGGATACGAAAACGTCAACCACTTGATGCAAACGGGGCCTTAAAAGACCAAGAAAGTAATGTCTGAAAATCAAATGGCAAAATCTGGACTATACCGTAAGGCGATCTTCGGACTATTGTGCATGGTAGCAGGCGCTCTGTCTTTCCCCTATGGCGCCCTTTGCGAATCTCCCGATTCCTATGCTGCCGCACGCCAGCGCATGGTTTTGCACCAGCTGAAGGCGCGGGACATTACGGATACCAAGGTCCTCAGGGTCATGGGCAAGGTTAAGCGGCACCTTTTTGTGAGTCCCAGTCTCGCTTCTCAGGCGTACTCCGACCACCCGCTTCCTATT
>JAUWMM010000060.1 GCA_030613145.1 Desulfobacterales bacterium
ACAGCTTCTAAACAAAATTTGATTGTCGTTGAAGCTCGTTCGGACATGAGATTATAAATTGATGGCTGACAGTATTTCTTTCTCCCTTTCTTGAGTATGTTTTTCCATATGCTTGATCTGCTTGGCAACGTCCTTTACGAACGCTTTATCCGTTATGGAAAGCAGATTGATTTTAACATTGTATAGCGCAGAAAGAACGGAAGTTCTTGCCATCATTGCTGCGACTGCTCCATCTGTTACGGCATTCTTGTTACCATTTTCAACAACTCTTGCAGCCAATTCCATGAGTCTTAGGGCATCTTTTGCGACGCTCAACGGAACACTGACAGCATTTTTCAGCCCTTGTTGAATGGCCCGGTCCCTATTACTTCTATTTTCTTCAGTACTTTTCGGCAATTTATATGCCGACACAACATCATTGAAGGCATCTGAATCTCTATCAATATCGTGAACAAGTTTTCCTCTGTACTTGAACGCATCTTTTGCAATCTCTTTCATCTCGTTTTCAATTGCTTCATAGCCCTTTCTGCCTATCGTCAGGTTTGCCACCATTTCTGAAAGGCTGGCAGATACGGCAGCACTCAAGGCAGCAATGCTGCCGCCTCCGGGGACCGGAGCGCCTGATGCAGTCCTTTCCAAAAATTGCTTTATTCTCAAATTTGACAGCAATATGTTACCCTCCTCTTTCTATATTATCAAAGACAAGGTTACCCCTTTTTATCACTTTTTCCACGGTAGATACGGCTATGTGGTATGGTATGTATTTGTAGGATGGGAATTCGAGCACGATAACATCGCCGTTCTTGCCGACATCTATGCTTCCGATGGTATCAGCCCTGTCCAGGGCCGCGGCACCATTTATAGTTAAAGCGCTTATGGCTTCCTCTGTTGTCATGTCCATATAAAGGGTTGCCAGTGCAATAATTAATGGAATTGACTCGGTATAACAGCTCCCAGGGTTAAAATCCGTTGCTATCGCTACTGCACACTGGTGATCAATCATATATCGGCTACGTGCATATGGCTCTTTTAGGCTAAATGCCGTTCCAGGGAGCAATGTGGCGACGACCCCGGTCTCTGCCATATCCCTGATGCCTTTATCAGAAGCTTGCAGTAAATGATCGGCAGATGTAGCACCTATCGTTGCAGCCAATTCGGCGCCACCAGAGTGAACCATTTCATCCGCATGAATCTTTATTTTCAGCCCCATCTCTTTGGCTTTACTTAGCAGCTTTCTTGATTGCTCAATTGAAAAGACATTCTCTTCACAAAAAACGTCACAAAATTCCGCCAAATTTCGCTTTGTAATCTCAGGAATTACTTTATTAATCAAATAATCGATATATTGACTATCTCTTGATCTATACTCTTCAGGCACAGCATGTGCGCCCAAAAATGTTTTGACGATATCAACAGGATGAAGTTCATCTAAATTTTGCATAACCTCTAGTTGCTTTATTTCCGTGCTGAAATCCAAACCGTAACCGCTTTTTCCTTCAACTGTCGTCACACCAAAGGACAACATCGAATCAAGCCGCCTTATTCCGGCTTCAACGAGTTGCTCTTTTGTGGCTTGTCTTGTGGATTTAACTGTATGAAAGATTCCGCCACCCCGCTGCATTATGTCCATGTAACTGTCGCCGCGAAGTCTCCACGAGAACTCTTCAGCCCTGTAGCCCCCGAAAACAAGGTGCGTATGTGAATCGACAAATCCGGGTAGAACCGCCTTGCCTTTTGCATCTATTATTTCAAATCCAGATTCATCGAAATCTGACAAGACATCTTCTGATATCCCTACGGCCGTGATAATGCCTTCTTCAATAACAACGGCGCCGTTATTAATAATATGCAGGTTTGACATCTCTTTGCCCGGTTTTGCGGCAAAGCCGCTGCATGTGACAAGCTGGGAGGCATCCTTTATCACCATGTTGCCTTTCATTTTACTATTACTCCATAATCCTTTGTTCAAGGACCTGTTCCATTCTAAAATCCTCTATGCCCAGATAATAGACAGCCGTGTCAATTAATGCCGCCATTGGGACAAGCCCGACAATTTCGCTTCCAACGACGTCTACACCATATCTTCTTGCTTCTATTTTGACTAATTCAAACGACATGTAAAGCGCTGTTTGCGTGTAATCCGTCATATTCATAGAAACCTGAACGATTCCTCTTTCTTTTAACTTTACGGCGATGCCTTTGCAGTACCGTAAGCCCCCGCTGATATGCCTAACACGTTTCGCAATTTGATCTGCAATTCCCATGTTGTCGGTACCTAAGTTAACATTGAAAGCAACCAAAGGCTTTCTAGCACCGACAGCGGTCACACCGGCTGTAGGATGAATTTTTTGGGGGCCAAAATCAGGCGCCCATTCAGGCGTCCTAATCTTTTCAGCCATTCCTTCAAACTGCCCTTTTCTTATTGTTGCCAGGCTCTTTCTGTTCGGTTGTGTTGCAGATTCCTCATACATAAACACGGGCAACTGATATTTTTCAGAAACTTTTCTTGCTACTTGTTTTGAAATATCTATTGCTTCTTTCATGGTGACTTTTTTGATTGGTATTAAGGGCACCACATCAATCGCCCCCATTCTGGGGTGCTGCCCTTGATGTTTTCTCATATCTATTAGTTCAATGGCAGTCCCCATCGCCTCTATCAATACAGTTATTAAGACTTCAGGCTCTCCTACTATTGTTACAACCAGCCTGTTGTGATCATGATCTCTTTGGTAATCCAAAAGTTTGATACCGCTTTTCCCGCGAAACGGGGAAATGATTTTTTCTATTTTATCCACGTCTCGACCTTCACTGAAATTAGGCACACATTCTATTATCCTTTTCATGCCGGGCATTTTGTATTCTCCTTTTGGCCCTTTTATTTTTGCATTTCAAATGCTTTTGATACCAAATCCTTTACCAGTTTTTCATCCGGTATAAAGGGAAGCGTAATGTGATCTGTTCCTTTCCTTGTTTTATTATACTTTATGGCTGTTTCAATGGAATTCTCATTTCTTGCCCATGCTCGTCTTGCTATTCCCCCCATAACATCCCATGGTATGGCGCGCTCAATAATACGGTCTACTCTTTGGCTACCATCGAGGACGAGGCCGAAACCTCCGTTTATTGCCTTGCCGACTCCGACACCACCGCCATTGTGCAAAGCAACCAGGCTCATACCCCTGGCAACATTTCCGGCAAAACATTGCGTTGCCATTTCCGCCATAATGTTACTACCGTCTTTTATATTTGCAGTCTCCCTGAATGGAGAGTCCGTGCCGCCCGTATCATGGTGATCCCTACCCAGCATGACCGGGCCTATTTCTCCTCTTCTTATCATCTCATTGAATTTAAGGGCTATCTTCATTCTACCCAAGGCGTCTTGGTATAGTATTCTGGCTTGTGTTCCTACGACGAGGTTGTTTTTGTCTGCATCCCTTATCCATATATAATTATCCCTGTCCTGGAATCTTCTATTAGGGCCTATGCATTTCATGGCGGCCTTGTCTGTCTCTAACAGGTCCTCTTTTTTGCCGCTTAAACAAACCCATCGGAACGGGCCATAACCGTAGTCAAATAGTAACGGTCCCATGATATCTTCCACATAGGAAGGGAAAACAAATCCATCGGTGGGATCGTTACCGTTCTTGCATATTTCTTTGACACCAGCATCAAATACAGCTTTTAGGAAGCTGTTTCCATAGTCAAAAAAATAAGTACCTCTGTCCACAAGCTTTTTAATGAGTTCATAGTGATGCCTTAGCGATTTGTCGACATATTGTTTAAATTTTAGATGATCCGTATTTAAAAGTTCGGTACGCTCTTCAAAAGTTAAACCTTGCGGACAATATCCTCCATCATAAGCCGCATGGCAGGATGTCTGATCCGACAGCAAGTCAATTTCAATATTCGCATCTACCGCATACTCTAGTAGGTCGACAATATTTCCATAAAATGCGATGGCAAGACTTTGTTTTTTCTCCTGGTATTCTTTTGCCTCTCTGAATGCTTCGGCCGGATTGTCTGTGATTCGGCTAATCCATCCCTTTTTATGCCTTGCTCTAATTCTAGAATAGTCGACCTCGGCTACAATTCCCACACCATTTGCTATTTCTACGGATTTACCTTGTGCCCCGCTCATTCCGCCAAGCCCGGACGATACGAACAGATATCCTGCCAAGTCCTTATCCGCAGGTATTTGGAGTTTTGTCCTCCCGGCATTCAGAATTGTACTGTAGGTTCCGTGTACGATTCCCTGAGGCCCGATATACATCCATCCTCCAGCAGTCATCTGGCCGTAATTGGCAACACCTAGTGCGGCTGCCCTGTGCCAGTTTTCCTGGTTATCAAAAGAACCGACCATAAGTGCATTCGTGATAATAACCCTTGGCGCATCCGGTGATGATTTGAACAAACCGAGAGGATGACCCGATTCCAGCACGAGTGTTTGGTTGTGCGTCACAACCTCCAGGTACTTCTTGATGAGTCTGTACTGCATCCAGTTTTGACAAACCTGTCCGGTTTCGCCGTAAGTTACGAGCTCATACGGATAAAGTGCAATATCAAAATCAAGATTGTTGTCTATCATCACTTGAAAGGCTTTTCCTTCAATACAGTTGCCTTTGTATTTATCAATCGGGTGTCCCTTTACTCTTCCTTTGGGTCTGAAACGATATCCGTAAATTCTGCCGGTTGTCAAAAGCTCATGAATGAATTCGGGTGCCAATTTCTTGTGCCATTTTTCGGGTATGTATCTTAGGGCATTCTTTAATGCTAGCTCGGTTTCTTTTTGTGTAAGTGTAAAATTTCGCCTGGGGGCCCTCCTGATACCTTCAACAAATTTAGGCATTGTGGGCAATTTTCTGAATATTTTCCCTGATTGAATCGTCATGGCATTTGAAATGTCAATATTCCGAATCATATTAAGGTATCCCCCCCTTACTCTTTGTGCCTTGCGCTTGAATTTTCAGATTGCCCGCAACTAATCTTAGAATCACAGACAAAAGTACTGCTCGCGGTGCCAGGTAACTCGGTCAATGAGCTGCCACAGATTGACCATCTGAGTGTATACTACTCTAATATTGTAATATATTCTCAATTATAATATAAGAAAAAAAGGATGGTTCAATAATGAAGACTATTCTTTTCGATACAAACACAATGACGCTTGAGGATCTGGAGGCCATTGCAAGACAAGGGGTCGGGGTTCAATTAACGAAGGATTCTGAAAAACGGATCTCCAAAAGCCGAAAATTGATCGAGCAGTGGATTCGTGAAGAAAAAACCATTTATGGCGTCACAACAGGTTTTGGGGCGCTAAGCGATGTGTCAATTTCCAGGAAGGACACCCAAAAACTTCAGGAAAATATCCTTATGAGTCACTCTGCAGGAGTGGGAGACATCCTGGACAATGAGACGATTCGAGCTGTAATGGCCCTTCGTATCAAAGATCTGGCGATGGGATATTCGGGCATTCGCCTGCAAACAGTCCGCCATCTTATGCGGCTTCTCAATAGGGATATTTGTCCTGTTGTTCCCCGAAAGGGGTCTGTGGGTGCAAGTGGTGACCTGGTCCCCCTTGCGCACCTTTCCTTGGTTCTGATAGGACAGGGTGAAGCTTTTTGCAACGGCCAAAGAATATCCGGCCTTGAAGCGTTACGGAAATGTAATTTGAAGCCCTTACGGTTGGAAGCGGGAGAAGGGCTTGCTTTGATAAACGGCACCCAGGTAATGACCGCGATCGGCGGTCTTGCTGTTTATGATGCATTAAGACTTTCGAAAATCGCCGACATTGCTGCTGCATCGAGTCTCGAAGTGCTTATGGGCAGCAGGATGGAATTCGACCCAAGGATTCACCATGTACGTCCTCACCCGGGACAAGCTGCGTCCGCCGACAATATGTACCGGATTACACAAAACAGCGAAATCATATCTTCCCACAAAGATTGTTCTCGAATTCAGGATGCCTATACCTTAAGATGTTCCCCCCAAGTACACGGCGCCAGCAAGGATGCCATTAATTACGCCAGTAACGTGGTGGAGACAGAGATGAATTCTGCTACGAACAACCCGCTTATTTTCCATGAATCCGGGGAGTTTCTGCTAGGCGGAAATTTTCATGGTCAGCCCGTCGCTCTAGCAATGGATTTTCTTTGCATGGCTGTTTCTGAGCTGGCAAATATTTCGGAACGGCGTATCGAAAGGCTGGTGAATCCGAACCTGAGCGGTCTTCCGGCCTTTCTCGTAAAGGATGGTGGCCTTAATTCAGGATTCATGATTGCCCAATATACCGCTGCATCCCTTGTTTCCGAAAACAAGATTCTTTCCCATCCCGCCAGTGTTGATTCCATCCCCACGTCAGCCAACAAAGAAGATCATGTATCCATGGGTACCATTTCTGCCTTGAAATGCGGGGAGATAGTGAAGAATACGGAATACGTCATTGCCATAGAGCTTTTGTGCGGGGCGCAAGCCATGGATCTTTTTACCAACATCAAACCTGGAGAAGGAACCATTGCTGCTTACAGGGTCATTCGTGAGGCTGTTCCACATCTGGAAAGCGACCGTATTCTGTCAAAGGACATCGTAACAGTGAAGCGTCTTTTGCAAAGCGGAGAGATTCTGGAAGCAGTCGAAAAAAAGGTCGGAAAACTACGATAGGTTTTCTACATCAGAGGTATGGTTTCACTGCCTCGTAAAATTTCTTTGCTATTATGGTGTAGCCGACATCGTTGGGATGGATGCGATCATTCATTAGCCCACGATTTCCCATGATCCCTTCATAAATATTGGGGATGAGAACAATCTCTTGTTCATCAGATAGCTGTTTATAGATCTCTCCAAATCCTTTACCCCAGAAAGGAACATCGATTCCTCCAACAACCACTAAGGCTCCCAAATCCTGAATCGATTCAATAATGATCCTGAGATTGTGGCGTGCCTGCTCCTTTGGGGCCCCGTTTTTAAGATCATTGCCCCCCAACGTGATCAGCACGATTCGTGGCGATCGGGACAAAACATCCTTTTCCAATCTGACCAGGGCGCTAGCCGTTGTATCCCCTGGAACTCCGGCATTGAAAATGGGTATAGAGATTATTCTGGACAGCTGGGAAGGATAATCCATACCTTCTGCTGCCCCCGTTCCATACGTAAGGCTATCCCCGAAAGAAATAATATTGTCACCAGATGGTTTGGTGTTTCTGATTTTGGGAGTTTGGGCAAATTGTCGGTATCCAAGAAAAACAGCGAAACCAACCAAAAGAAAAACAACTGATTTTTTCATGAAGTAAATAAAACCTCCTCAACATAATCAGCTTAGAATCTGTTTCAAAACCCTTAGTCTGCTTGTCCATTTTTAAAAGTTCTATGCTTGCTTCGCCTCCGGCCCGTGGGGCTAACGCCCTCAAACAGTAAGCATTCCTTGATGATGAACATATTGAGTGATTTTCTCCAAAAGTGCTCAATGTTGTTTGCAAAAAACTTTTTACGATTTTATCAACAAAGAAAAGTAAAAAAACATGTGCCGGGCAGAAGTCCGGCACATGTTTAAGACTCGATAGAGTTAGTTCTTAATTTCTATCTTTTTTGGCTTAGCTACCTCAGACTTCGGGAGCGTGATTTTCAGCACCCCATCCTTATAAGTTGCACCCACCTTGTTAACTTCTACCTCGAGGGGAAGTCGCATAGACCTGGAAAACTTCCCGTAACGTCTTTCAACGCAATGATAGTTCTCATTCTTGTCTTCCTGTGCCTGCTTTTTCTCCCCCGTGATGGTCAGAATCCCATCTGACAGGCTGATGTTGATGTCCTTCTTGTCCATGCCTGGGACTTCAGCCTTTACGATCAGCTCCTTTTCGGTTTCAGACACGTCAAAAACCGGCGTGAACGTTTTTTCTTCCGAAAACAGGCCTGGCAGCCCAAAATCATCAAAGAACCGACCTAAGAAATCCCCATCAGGATGGCTAAGTAATCCGTGTCGTCTTAGTATTGGCATTATGGCGTTCATGTCTTACACCTCCTTCTGGTATTATTGCAGATATTTATGTGCGCGTAACTCTTACTCAAAAGATAATCCCTGCGGACGTATCGTCAAGGGTCGGCTATGTTTTTTGGAGGGTTTTCTCAAAGTATCGAGTGTATTGCTCTCTGCCTATGATTTGGATAACTATTCAATATCCATTGATATCCTCCCAATAAGCATACAAGATTATATGATGATCGACATTTCAGGAGAGCTGTAAAAAAGGCTTCCCCAAAGAAAGCCACAGCAAAGAAGAGAGCCACAAAAACCGACAGACACTGATCAACGGGCTGTTGCCCAAATCCCTTTTCGCTTGGTCTAATACGTTTTTTGATAAATCTAAAGCTTG
>JAUWMM010000212.1 GCA_030613145.1 Desulfobacterales bacterium
TTACGAAGTTATTATTCAATAGTGATTTATCATTTGTAATCCAAAATCCGAAAGATATATTATGGCAACAATTACTATCGACACCGTTGGAAAGTATGAGGACCAAAATGTCACCATTTCCGGGTGGCTAACCCATAAACGCTCCAGTGGTCGTATACATTTTCTTGTGCTCAGAGATGGGACAGGCACTATGCAGGCTACTTTGATTCAGGGTGAGACCGACGAGCAGACATTGAAAGTGTACACGGAACTCACCCAGGAATCTTCACTAACCGTCACAGGAACAATTCGCAAGGACAAGCGAGCTCCGGGGGGCTACGAGATACTGGTGTCTGGCATTGAGGTGCTTCAGATTGCCGAAGACTATCCTATTGCACCAAAGGAGCATGGTGTGGGGTTCTTGATGGATCACCGCCACCTGTGGCTTCGGTCTCCTCGACAGCAGGCTATCTTGCGTATTCGCCATGCCGTGGTCAACGCAGCACGCAAGTTCTTCGACGATCAGGGGTTCACGCTCCTTGATGCCCCGATCTTTACGCCCTCTTCATGCGAGGGTACCACCACCCTCTTTGAAACAGAGTACTTTGGAGACAGGAAGGCCTTTTTGTCTCAGAGCGGACAGCTCTACATGGAGGCCGGTGCAATGGCCTTTGGCAAGGTTTACTGCTATGGGCCCACATTTCGGGCCGAAAAGTCAAAAACCAGGCGGCATCTTACCGAGTTCTGGATGATAGAGCCTGAAATTGCGTTTGCTGATCTTGAGACCGTTATGAAGCTGGCTGAAGCCTTGATGGTGGCCATCGTAGAAGGTGTCATCAAAACCCGTCAACATGAGCTTGAGCTGCTGGGACGCGATATCAAGATGTTTGAGAAGATTCAGCCTCCCTTTTATATAATCAGTTATGATGAAGCCCTCCAGATCTTGAAGGATGCCGGGGAATCCTTCCCGTGGGGGGAGGATTTTGGAGGCGGCCACGAAACCATTATCTCAAATCATTTTGACAAACCCGTGCTGATTCACAGGTATCCAGCTCAGACCAAGGCCTTTTATATGAAAAACGATCCCCATCGCCCAGAGGTCGCCCTATGCGTGGACATGCTTGCCCCCGAGGGCTATGGAGAGATTATCGGGGGTGGGCAACGCGAGGATGATCCGGCTATCTTGAAGGAAAAAATCCGGAAGGCCGATCTGTCGGCTGAAAGCTTTGACTGGTATTTGGACCTGCGACGTTACGGAAGTGTACCCCACGCTGGTTTTGGTTTAGGCATTGAGCGAGCAGTGGCATGGCTCTGCGGCCTCGAGCATGTCAGGGAGTCCATCCCATTTCCGAGGCTTATGGACAGATTGTATCCATAAAGGGATTTAGGGATTGGTGAATTCCTGAATTCACAATTCCTGAATTAATAGAATATGCCCGTTGATCGAACAAAACTACTTCTTGACACCATCAAGAGACTCCTCAGACGAGAAGCTACGGTCCATCTCCACAAAATCGTGAACAAGACCCACGCTGCGGATCTGGCCGTTGTTTTCCGGTTTTTGACACTCCGTGAGCAGGAAGCACTTTTTGACCTCCCCGAGACTGTTGAGCAAAAGGCTATGCTCTTCAGTGAATTGGAAGAGGAATTACTAGTTAAGCTGATTGAAGACATGCCGGTCGAAAAAATCGTTGAGATCCTGGAACAGATGCCCAACGATGATGTTGCCGACCTGCTCGGGAAGCTCTCTGATGAACGGGCCCAGGCCCTGCTCGATCTCATGACAAAGGAAGAGTCCGAAGAGGTGGAAGGGCTGCTCCGTTACGATGAACAGACCGCCGGCGGCATCATGCTACCGGACTTTATCGCCCTGAAGGAGGAAACCACCGCAAGAGAAGCCATTGAGGCATTGCAGAAAGAGTATGTGGATATTGAGATGCCCTTCTATCTTTATGTGGTTGACGATCGCCGCCGTCTTGTTGGCGTTATCTCGCTGCGGCAACTCGTTGTGGTGCCACCTCATACAAAACTGAACGCGATTATGGCCACCGATGTCGTGAGTGTCCAGACGAACACAGACCAGGAAGAAGTGGCTAGAATCGTAGCACGTTACAATATATTGGCTGTGCCGGTGGTTGATGAGAGCAATGAGCCGGTCGGCATCGTTACGGTTGACGACGTCATTGATATCATTCGCGAGGAAGCCACGGAGGATATCTTGAAAATGGCAGGGGCGGGTGAAGATCTCGTGGAAACCCAGTCGGTCTTAAAGAGCACCCGAATCCGACTCCCCTGGCTTTTGGCCAGTTGGATCGGAGGCATAATCGCCTTTTTTATCATCGGCTACTTTGAGAGCAGCCTGAACAAGCTTATATACCTTGCGGCTTTTATACCGATCATCATGGGAATGGGTGGAAATATTGGAACTCAGTCTTCCACAATTGTTGTTCGAGGCCTTGCCACGGGTCGCCTGAACGTTAAGCAAATATGGGAGGTTGTGTTGAAGGAGCTGGCTATTGGGTTTCTCCTCGGCTTTTTTTACGGGATCCTGCTTGGGTTCGTCGCTCACGTCACTTTGCCAACACAACAGCCGGCCTTAATGCTCGGGGTGACCGTAGGGCTTGCCGTCATAAGTTCCATGACCATTGCCGCCGTGGTCGGCTCACTTGTGCCCATGGTCTTTGCCCGCATCAACGTTGATCCGGCTGTTGCCACAGGGCCTTTTGTGACAACTTCCATCGACATCGTAAGCGTATTCTTCTACTTCCAGATTGCAACCGTGCTGCTCCATTTGTAGCCCTCATGCCGCCCGTATCTTCCCCTGCCATTATGCTCCGTGCCGTCGAGCACGGTGACTATGACAAAATCGTTACCTTTTTTACCCTTAAACGAGGCAAAATTTCACTCATTGCAAAGGGAGCCAAAAAGAGCATCAAGCGGTTTGCAGGAGCCTTAGAACTCTTTTCGGTCTTGAACCTGGTTTGGAGCTACGGCCGAGGCCGGGGGCTGCCAATCCTCCAGGAGGCCTCGATAGTCCATCCTTTTGAGCAGATCAGAACCAATATTATCTGGACAGCCTATGCCAGTTATTGGTGCGAGTTGGTTTATGCGTGGATGGAGCAAGGCCAACAGCAGTCTTCTGTCTACAGGCTCCTTAAGCATACACTGGATCAGCTCAACCGCAGGAGCATGTCTGAGCACGCCCTTCACATCACTTTCCAGGTCCGCTTCATGACCATAAGTGGTTTTAGGCCCGGTTTTGATCATTGCAATATCTGCCGGACGCCCCTTGAGGGATTTGGGCGTTCCTCTGTTGCATTCGACGTTAGGCGGGGAGGTGTAATATGCGAAAAATGCGCACCCCAAGAAGCAGTTCCTCTCTGTCTTTCCAAGGGAACAGTAAAGCTCCTCAGGTGGGTTTTGAACGCACCATTAGAAAAGCTCAATCGGCTACGGTTCTCCAGGCAGGCCATTGAAGAAAGTCTGCGAATGCTTGAAGCCTTTGTACCGTACTATCTCGGGAAAGAAACAAAAAGTATGAATTTCTTGAAGCAGCTCAAGTCTTCGCTTCCGCATTGATTCCTTTACAAACCGGGCGTTACAGTGTATTCATGGAAGGGAAAATGTCTAAAGTTGAAGATAGGATAAACTAATGCTTACTTTCCAGAAGCTCATCCTGGCATTAGAGAATTTTTGGGCACGGCAGGGTTGCATCTTACAGCAACCTTATGACATTGAAGTCGGTGCCGGCACCTTTCATCCGGACACCCTCTTGAAAGTGCTCGGCCCCGAACCCTGGCGGGTAGCCTATGTGGAGCCCTCTCGCCGGCCCACAGACGGTCGTTATGGGGAAAATCCAAATCGGTTACAACACTACTACCAGTATCAGGTCATCCTGAAGCCTTCTCCTATTGACGTGCAGGAAGTTTATTTAAGAAGCCTCAAGGCCATCGGAATCGACCTCCTTGCCCACGACATTCGCTTTGTGGAAGATGATTGGGAATCGCCTACGCTCGGAGCATCGGGCCTCGGGTGGGAAGTGTGGCTTGATGGCATGGAAATCACCCAATTTACCTATTTTCAACAGGCAGCAACCATCGAACTCGATCCTGTCTCGGTTGAAATAACATACGGACTGGAAAGAATTTCCATGTATCTGCAGGGTGTGGACAATGTTTACAACCTGAAATGGAACGATTCCATCAGCTATGGGGACTTGTGCCATCGGGCCGAAGTGGAACATTCGACATACAACTTTGAACAGGCCGACGTAAAGATGCTGCTCGCCTTGTTTGACATGTATGAGGCCGAATGTAAACGCGTGATCGCGGCTTCTCTGGTACTTCCGGCCTATGAATATTGCCTGAAGTGTTCCCACACCTTCAACCTGCTGGATGCCCGCGGTGCCATCAGTGTTACAGGGAGAACGGGTTATATCGCCCGGGTCAGAAACTTGGCCCGTGCCTGTGGAGAAGCCTATCTCGAACAAAGAAAGGCTATGGGATTTCCTTTGCTATAGCAGGCAAGGAGCACAATTGGGAAACTTATAAAAAAATTGACAAGCTATAATTTTTAATATA
>JAUWMM010000209.1 GCA_030613145.1 Desulfobacterales bacterium
AATAGTTATATCCCTGCCATCAACATGTATCGTACACTCTTTTTCATAAATTGGCTTATCTGTTTTATCATCAAGAAGTCCACATCCCTTCTTACATTCTTCACAATCAAAAGCTTCAAGGCAGTCCTTGCCGATAGCTTCCTCTGCCTTCAGCCCCGTAATTTCCTCCGCTTCTTTGTTCCAGTAAGTGATTTTTCTATATAAATATACCTTAAATAAACAGCTTGGTATTGTTTGAAGTATTAAGTGTACTCTTGTCTCAGATTCCCGCAGCGTCTCCTCTGCCTGCTTGCGCTCGACAGATTGTTTCTCTAATTTCTTGACCCTTTCTTCAAACCCCTCATAGGTCTGCTTTTTCTGCATTCAAAAAGTCTCCCGTTGGGATTAAAAAAAAGAAAAACAATGCACACGTATATCTTCGGTGCAACGTATGGAGCTTTAACCAAGACCACATTGGAAACTTACGCTTGTGCCCATTGAGTTTTTACGATTCGTGGATGGGCACTAGTTGATCAGAATCATGCTCCGATTCACCAATATTTGTCAAGTGGACCCACTCCGATCCACCGTAACGTCATTTGAAGAGGTAACCCCTTGAAGTAGGGGTGGCGTGTTTCTTGGAACGGCTTGGCGGAAACCCTTAGTTTTTCCGTGACTTAGCAAAGGGAGAGACCTCAGCCGCCGAAGTGAAACGGAGGTGGAATGCGGAGGGGGCAAGGAATGCCCCCATTGCTAAGTTACTGGAAAAACAAGGGTTGGAGACAAAGGATATCTTCTAAAGTTTCAAAAACATACTGCAGCAACGCCGGAGATGTTTTGGTCATTTGATATTCGTATTTTGAAGTTTTTAATCAATGGTCACACACATTGTCTCCAGCGACCAGGGTATTGGTGAGATATTGCTGAACCAGTTCCTCAGGTGTAAGGCTGGGGGCGCCTGGGATAACCTTGATGCTGTTTTCTCCAAAAAGGCTTATGGCCCTTTGGCCCATGCCTCCCGCAATGATTACTTCTACGCCCAGTTCGTGAAGCCACTGGGGCAAAACGCCCGGCTCGTGGGGTGGCGGGGTCAAGAGTTCCTTCTCTTTGATTTCCTGGTTTTCCACATGGACAATGGCAAATTGCGCAGCATGGCCGAAATGAGCTGTCAGTCGTCCTTCGGCCACAGGGATCGCAATTTTCATTAGCGTTTCCTCCTTGTCATCTTTTTCTTCCCTTTGGATCGATTGAGTTCCGGATGTATTTTTCTGGTCCGCTGCTTCCATGATTGTTGCGACAACCTGGTTGTATGCTTGCGTGAGCTCTGAGTCCGGGTATTTTTCCAAGTATGACTCCCCTGCGTCTGCGCATTTTACCATTTGTGGGTCAAAGGGGATATGACCCAAGAAGGGGACATTCATGGCCAGAGCTGTTTTAAAACCGCCTCCAGTTCCGAATAGGTCCACAGACTTGCCGCAGTGGGGGCACACAAAACCGCTCATATTTTCTATCAATCCAAAGGTCGGCATTTTCACGGTTCTACAAAAATTGATTGATTTCCTGATGTCGGCTAGGGATATCTCCTGAGGCGTGGTCACGATGATCGCCTTGACTCCAGGGATTGTTTGAGCCACGGAAAGCGGCTCATCCCCTGTGCCGGGCGGGGAATCGATAATAAGATAATCTAGCTGTCCCCAGTGGACGTCCGAGATGAACTGGCGGATGACATGCATCTTCAACGGTCCACGCCAAATTACGGCGTCGTCAGGATCCTGGGACAGGGATTCGATGGAGACCACCTTCAGGTTATCTGAGTACGGCTTGGGAATCATTCGATTATCTGCGCTGATGTCAAGAAGCCCCTTCAGTCCCAGCATCCTCGGAATATCAGGGCCGTGAAGATCTACATCCATCAGACCGACTTTGGCCCCCTTTTTTGAAAGGGCCACGGCCAGGTTGGCAGCAACGCTTGTTTTGCCGACCCCTCCCTTGCCGCTCATGACAAGGAACTTGTTTTTGATTAGAGCCAGGGACTCCTGGATTGCCTGGTCTTGTGCGGCAGTGCCCTGGTCCGGTTGAGGACCAGAGTCTTGTTTAGAACCACAATTACACTTGTCGGAATGATCCATTGAAAAACCTCCTGTTTTTATGATTTTGCATTTTTTATTATCCGTTACTATAGGGATATCGTAGCAACGGCACAGTACGACTAATGAGGATCGAATTAAATCGCGTGACGATTTAATGATTAGTGCAGCAAAACTATAAGCATTCGTTGACTGGATTGCAACCCCGGATCCCTCCCTTTTATTTAAACCCAGTGCCCTTCCACATTTGCTTCCTCTGCGGCCTGCAGTTGTCCGCTCTTGTACTGGGTAATGGCGTCTATTACGCGCCCTTTTGCGCCTGTCACAACTTGGATACCTGCTGCGTTCAATACCTGGAAGGCCTTGGGGCCGCAGTTGCCGGAAATCAATACATCAGCCTTTTGATCAACTATGGTCTTTGCCGCCTGAATACCCGCCCCTTGCGGCAGATTGAGATTCTGTCGATTTTCTGCAACCTCATACTCAAGTGTTTCCGGGTCCACGATGATGAAGTACTTAGCTCTCCCAAAGCTGGGGTCCATATCTGCAATCAATTCATCTCCGGTAGACGTCACTGCTATCTTCATTGTTGACCGTACCTCCCTTTTGTTATTGATTCCCGGCCTGCTTCAACACTTCCATGAGTTCATCGGCCCTATTGTATCCTGAAACCTTGACTTCAACCTCTTTAACACCTTCTGTTTGTTGAACCGCCTTCTTAATGTCATAGGCGAGTTTGAAGGCCATGGGACAGACCGGAGAAGCGGGTCGAAATGTCAGGCTGACCTTGCCATCCTGATCGATCAAAAGATCTCTGACCAGTCTCATACGCATGATGTCAAGATTGGTGCCAGGGTCAATAACACCCCTAAGGGCATCTTCTATTTTTTCTTTGAGTATCATTGGAGATTCTTGGGTTGATAATAGACTGCAGAGCCCTTTTTCACAATGTCAATCGTATGGCTTTCAATCAACGGCTCAATATATTTCAAGATTTCATTCTTATGCACACCGAGCCCTGATGAGATGTCATCCAGGGTACACGGACGCCTTGCAAGGAGGTTCAAGAGGTTTTCCTCAACGTCAACACTCGTCTTATGTTTTTCCAGGTCCTTATATGGTGTAATCACTTCGGCCTTTTCGCCTAGGACTTTGCAAAACCTGGCCATCTTTTCCGGGGAGACTTGTCGTGCGTATGCCTCTGCTGCAGGGCGAACCGCCGTATTTATGTGAATTTTTTGAGGGTTAACTCTTTCAATCCAGTGTTTGAACTGCATGGCGTCTGTTTCAGTCGAATTGATGCCATCCAGGATAAAGACCTCAAGCCATATCTCGCCCGGGTATTCATTGCAGAAGGTGATTAAGCCTTGCACCATGGTTTTAAAGTTGATCTCAGGATACGGGCGGTTGATGGTTTCAAACCCCTCTTGATCGTGTGCATCAAGAGAAGGTAATACTACATCCGCTTCCATGATAGATTCACGCACCCGGCTGTCATACAGGAGGGAGCTATTGGTCAACAGAGCAACCGGAATATCAGTATAATTCTTGATATTGCGAATCAATGATCCTATTTCACTGTTCAGGGTGGGTTCTCCTGAACCTGCCACTGTGATGTAGTCCGCCCTGATCCCCTCTTTCAGCTTTTTATATACCTGCTCCAGGATCCTTGCCACGGTTATATAGGGCTTTCGCTCGATTGTTTTTTCTTTGGTACGCCCAAGCTGACAATAAATGCAATCGTACGAACAGACCTTGTATGGCACGAGGTCGACGCCCAAGGACCGGCCTAATCTTCGCGAGGGTACAGGCCCGTAAACAAAATGCTCCATCATTATTACCTTAGTGTATCAGCTTTAAAATGCCGCAGTATTGAAGCCTGTCATTGCGAGGAGTCCGCCTATACGGACGACGAAGCAATCTCATTGTTTTTCGGAGATTAGAGATTGCTTCGCTTCGCTCGCAATGACATCGTCGACTGCGAACTTATTTGGGAAACGCACTACTAGTCCCTTAGAAAGCCTTCAACCCTGTGCCATATATCTTTGATAGCGTCAGACACCCTGCCGTCTGAAAATTCGACAATACTCTTGCCTGCGACCATGGCATAGGTGACTGCGGTGTCATAGGGGATACGACCTACCAGTTCAATCCGGTTTCTTGCACAGTAGTCTGCAATCTGATTAGACATCTCCTCGTTTAAGTCGAATTTATTGACACAGGCGAGTGTCGGTATCTTAAAGTGGGCAGCCAACCCCCCAACTCGCTCAAGGTCGTGCAAACCTGACAAGGTCGGTTCGGTCACAATCAGGACCGCACTAGCACCGGTTATGGAGGCGATTACCGGACATCCTATCCCAGGGGGGCCATCTACAATAATGGTATCAAGCCCTCGCTCTTCGGCCAACACCTTGGCCTGGTTTCTCACCAAGCTGACCAGCAAACCAGAGTTTTCTTCTGCGATGCCCAACCTTGCATGGACCATCGGCCCGAACCGTGTGTCTGAGATATACCACTTGCCGCATATG
>JAUWMM010000104.1 GCA_030613145.1 Desulfobacterales bacterium
AACCGGAGGAATACATTATGTATTTCGAGGATTAAAATTCGAAGCCTGACACCGCATCACGAAAAAATGACAGTTTTGCAAAGGTCTCAATTTTATGGCCATAGGATAGGCTGTGCCCAAGAAAACGATACTGCTTGCTCGCACTTTGTTCCTAGTTGGTTTCCATCCATAAATGGCCCTTTTCCGCAATCGCCGACTTCGCCATAGTAGCCTTCTTGGCTACGACGGCTGAATCGGCGTCAATCAGCCGGAGGCTGACAAGACTGCGGGGGTGGTTGTGCGCCGGAACCCGGTACGCCGCCGCGCCGCCCCGTGTTTTCCTTGACCTTGCGGAAAATTGCTCATTTCTGAATTGGAAACTTACGCTTGTGCCCATTGAGTTTTTACGATTCGTGGATGGGCACTAACTACCTTTTTTACCGTACCGTCTTCATACAACCGATAGATCCATGTCTCATCGGCAAATGCGACTTGCATAATGTCTGCCGGTAATGTGTATTTGATTATTGGCTGAAAATCGCTCAGGTCGGCCGATGCAGGCCAAAGCATTGAACATAAGAACAGAGCGATTATCACATAATACCTCATAGCTTTCCCCTCATTTCTACTTCGATTTCGTAAATCGTCACCGCATTGGCAACCGTACGATGAGTCTCGAAAATGCAATGCTGATGCCAAGCATTGACTATTGGGTTTTAAGTAAGTGTATTTAAATAGTTATATCAACCAGGCAAGGTGTTCCCACCCCTCCAATTGGGAAATAGAAGTTATATTTTGGGTAACTAATGTTACACTCTTAGGGAAAAACTTTTCCATATAGACAAAACCAATGGGGCCGGTGTTTCCTCCGGATTATGTTGTTTTTTCCCTCGACATGAGCGTTTTTAGGACATCCTCTTTTCCCACGATTCCCACCAGTTTTCCTTCATCTACTACAGGAAGGGTGTGGAAATGCCTGTCAACCATGATAGTGCCCACCTCCTCGATACTTGTCTCGGGCCGGACTGTGACCGGATTTGGAGTCATTGCATCGGCCACGGTGGCAGCCGTGATCTTCTGAATCTCCCCTTTGAGGTGCTTCATGGAGGTTAAGGGAATGAATCCATCCAGAATGGTGAAAAGGGAGGGGACAGGAAACTTTTTTTGCTGCGCGACCAGGTCACTCTGGCAGAGAATTCCCACTATCTTGCCCGTTCCATCCACCACGGGGACGCCGTTGATACTTCTGTCCAGAAGAAGCCTTGCGGCGTGCGGGATTTCCATCTCGGGCGAGACTGTGATCACGTTTCTTGTCATAATGTCTTTTACACTGAGCATGGCAGCACCACCTTAACAAATTTGGTTCATAATCGTTCCTTGTTTTTGAAGAAGAAGTCAGTAAACATGGTCGACAATGCCCTAAAGGAAGCAGGCCGCAAACGATCCAGGGGACAACGCGGCAGAGTTCCTGACTGGTAGACCTAAAGTTTGGTCTTTAAAATGAATGTGTTCCCCAGCAGGGTGATTGGGCAGTCGACGTGCTGTGTAGATCTGGTCCTCTTTCTTTTTGAAGGTCCTTATTTCAAAACCCCCGCAAGGAGGTTTTTCACAGATTCACCTCCATTTGACTGGACATAAGACAGGATAATAGGAACAAACTTACTTGCCAAGTCCGATTGCAGGTACCTATAAGCTGTTTCAAAACCCTTTTCTTTGGTCTGTTTGGCCATTTTTGAAAGTTCTATGCTCGCTTCGCCTCCGGCCCGTGGGGCCTACGCCCTGGAGGGCTAAAATTGTAAAACTCGGGCTAACGCCCTCAAACAATTAGCATTGTTAACGCTGAATATCTAAAATGCTTTCCTTCCAAAATGCTCAAGGTCATTCGCACAAGGCTTTTGACGATTTAGTCAGTCCTTTAGGGATCCAGGATTTTTCTCGAAAAATGGTGTAAATAAATAGACGATTTCTTCCAATGATTCTTCAATGGCATATTCTAACGTTTTTGCGTACACGTCCAGGATAACTACAGCATTAATTGTTGAGTCTTTATCAGTCGCAGCTCTCAAACGAGCTGCAATTGCGCTATTTACATCCTGGATGTTATTATAGATCTTAGTGAGACCCTCCAATTCGAGGTCGGCATTTTGCTCCCTCTTTTTCAAAAAATACTGTGCCAACAAATACATTGAGGTAGCTCGGTAGATAGTCTCTTCTTCGCTTGCCAGGGGCAGATGAAAACGTGCCATGGGCTTGAAGAAAGCTAAATGAGGACAGCCACTGGTTGCCATAACCAGCCCCATCAATGAGCCGATCCCTTCTTCGGCTGTTGTTGCCTTAGAAACGGTCCTTTCTTCCGTCTTAACCTCCACATGGATCTCATTATGTGACAGTAAGCTGGCAAAAGGTCTCACAACGTTAACAAGGTTAACAGCCAGCGGACAATTAGGATGAGTATCAACGGTCAGGGGGCAATTCGGGCATTGCTGATAATCTAGGCTGGTCCATGAGGGCAGGATTTGCGGAACATTGCCAACCAGTTCAAGATTCTCTCTGCTTAATTGTAGATCAAAGATTTCTTCTGTTCCGTCTGGTAGAGTGAAGCAATATCGAATATCTATGTTTTCCATTTGACACCCCCTGCGTGTTTGTGCCCGATGCCTTTAAGCGTGGCATCTGCTGGTCGGCTTGTAGTGTCATTTGTAAGCCTAGTCTCCAATGATCTCATTCAACCCCTCGACGATTATATGGTGACAGCAATCTTTGCCATGGCCCTCGCACGCGCCTCTATTACAATACATCATACCAGCCCATTTTAGAAAAAAATAGGGGACAGTAAAAAATATTTGCGTATAACTTTTGACGGTTTCGTAACAAGGCTCAATAACCTGTCATTTCGAGCGAGCCGACTTCGCCATAGTAGCCCCGGCTACGACGGCTGAAAGGGAGAAATCTGTGCGATATAACTTACTGAAAACATAAGATTTCTCCCTGCGGTCGACCTGCCCGCCATTGCCAGAAATGCTGGCACATAAGCTGAATATTGTCTCAGGCGTTGGCAGGCGGGAATGACACATTTACCGAATCCGACTTTTTACGATTTTATATTGATTGCAGGTTATACAATTTTTGGAAAGACGTTTTTTTCCAAATATCTCTGGCACTTTTGCATGTGCATTAGACACTGTTCTCGCCATTGGCTTTTGTGTTCAGAGTTTCGGAGTTTTTTACCGCGATGGCCCTGAGCAGACAGGGGTTTCACCATGGACTCGGGAAGATCATCAGACAGATCCACACCGTTCATAATGGCCCATGCCAATGTCCATGCACGCGCTACATTGGAAGGGCTATAGCCTCCTCCACCCAAGGCCACCCAGGGGACTTCTTGCTCGGCCAGATAGGAGATGGCCCTGCAGAACCCGTTTGTGGTGAATTCCAGTGCGGCCAGCGGATCATCCATGAATGTGTCCACCCCAAGTTGAGAGACCACCACATCCGGGTTGAACAGTTCGATGAGCACCGGGACAATCGCTTTGAAGCCGTTCCAGAATACATGGTCGTCTGTACCGGGGAGCATGGGTATGTTCACGGCATAACCCAAACCCTCCCCATGACCTGTCTCGCTGAGCCCACCAGTGCCGGGGAACAGGGTGCGTCCATCCTGATGAAACGAGGCCGTCAACACCCTGGGGTCCTCATAGAATGCCCATTGGACTCCGTCGCCGTGGTGGGCGTCTATATCCAGATACAGGACGCGCTTTCCTTTGTCCACAAAGTGATAGATGGCCAGGACCGGGTCGTTGATATAGCAAAAGCCCGAGGCATGTCCGGCGGCAGCATGGTGGAGACCGCCTGCGATGTTAAAGGCTATGCGGGCCTTGCCCCCGGAAATCAGTTTGGCACACTGAAGGGATGCACCCGTATGAAACCGGGACCACTCCCACAACCCAGCAAAGACAGGGTTGTCCCCCGGCCCTAGGCCGCATGAAAAATCGCCGGTGATCTGGCCGCAACTGGCCTTTTTCAGGACTTCAACATACCCGGGTGTGTGAAAGCGGAGGATATCCGATTCGTATGCAGGTTTGGTTTCAATCAGGCCCGAATCAGGTAGGCTAAATAGGCCATATGCCTTGCAAAGTTCATTTGTGAGGTGTAACCTTTCAATTTTGAGTGGATGACTTGGCCCGTAGTCATAGGCAAAATATTTTTGAGTATAAATAAAGGCGGTTTTCATGGGGTATTTGCTGCTTCTGCCTTTGAGTCTCCTCATATATCATATTGGTGAATCGTTTGGCAATATTGACGCGTTTGCCCGACACGATTCACGTCAAAACAGGTCCAAGCATTTTTTGGCGTCCGAGAAAAGAATTGTGTTAATCGGGTTCATACCGGTAAGTACCTGAAGATTTCGATTTTACAGAAAAGCGCAAATATTGTAGTTTACGTTGTCCATGGTTGCCCAAGGCTCGTTCTTGGGAAAAAGAGGAGCTTAAGTGACCGAACATCCTCAAGAGAAAGGAGTAAATACTGTGGATAAGAAGATCTTACTGGTTGTTGATGGTTCGATTCATTCAACCCATGCGGTTGCATATGCCGCCAGGATATCTTCAGTTGTCCGAGAGCTAACTTATACGCTATTCCATGTGCAGCCGACCGTCTCCCAGTTTCTCCTGGATGAGGCTGAAACCGATCTTAAGGCAAGGACCGACCTAAGAAATATCAGACGGAAAAACAATGAATATGCCTGCGGTATCCTGGAGAAGCACAAGACCCGGATGGTCGGGATGGGGATTGCCGAGAAGCGCGTTGATATTACCACCCAACAAAAGATGATGGGGATTTGTAAGGATATTTTGGACTGTGCCCAGCAGGGCCTCTATGATGCGATTCTTGTGGGACGAAGGGGGCTTTCGCGCGTTCAGAAGACCTTTATGGGAAGCACGACTGCCAAGTTAGTAGAGCATTCCAGGGTGATCCCCGTGTGGGTAGTGGACGGAGATGTCACGTCTATGAAGGTTATGCTGGCCGTAGACGGTTCTGAGGCCTCACTTCGCGCTGTGGATCACCTTAGTTTTATGGTTGGGGGAAACGAGAAGATCAAGATCACTTTGTTTCATGTGATGCCGACGCTCAGAGATTACTGCGCCATTAGTTTTGACGAAAAAGATAGTGACGTTGGGCAAATAGTTGCTCGGGGTGCCAGGCGATGTATTGACCATTTTTATGCCCGCGCACAGCATAGATTTAAGGAGGCAGGCATCCAAGACAATCAAATAGAACTTAAGGTGAAAAAGCGGGCCGTTAACGTTGGTAAGGCGGTCCTGGATTATGCCAGGAAGCAGAACTACGGTACGGTTGTCATTGGCAGACGAGGCATTAACCAGGCCTTCTTTATGGGAAGCGTCTCGAGATATGTGCTTGACAAAATCTCTAACCGGTCACTGTGGGTGGCTTCATGAATTACGGATAAAAACGAATTAGCAGGGCATTGCAAATTCGAACAAATTTTGATAGATACAATCTGATTATTCTATTTGCCCTTCCCGTTGCGTGCAATCCTAATCAGGAGAACAGACCATGCCTATTTATGAGTTTTATTGCGAAGAGTGCAACACCATATTCAACTTTTTCTCACGCTCCGTGAACACCACTAAACGACCCCTCTGCCCCAGATGCAAACAAAAAAAGTTAAAGAGGCAAATGTCCGCTTTCGCCAGACTTAAGGGGGCAAAGGAGGAGGGCGATTTGGATGATTTGCCCATAGATGAAGCCAAAATGGAGAAGGCTATGAATCTATTGGCCCGGGAGGCCGACAGCATCAACGAGGATGATCCGCGCCAAGCTGTCGGTTTGATGCGCAAGCTCTCAGATGTGGCTGGTATCGGTCTTGGGCCGGGCATGGAAGAAGCCCTCAAACGCATGGAGGCAGGCGAGGACCCGGAACAGATTGAGGCCGAGATGGGGGACCTGCTTGAACAGGAGGAACCTTTCGTAATGGGGGAGAAAAGGGGGCGGAGGGTCAAACGGGCTACACCACACCGTGATGAGACCCTCTATGATCTCTGAATGAGGTGCAGAACCTTAACCCCTCCCTCCAGGGGAGGGTGGTGATGGATGGGCATTAACTTTAATACGAATCGTTAAATTAGAAGAGAGTTGCCATGACAACAGAACAGATTATCTTGAAAAGTCCCGATATTGACCGGATTTTGACAAGAATGGCCCACGAGATCCTAGAAAAGAAAAGGGGGGCGGATAACCTGGTACTGATCGGTATCCGAACGGGTGGGGTATTTTTGGCTGATCGGATAAAGGAAAAGATACTTTCTATTGAAGGTACGGATATTCCAAGAGGAGATCTGGACATCACCCTATACAGGGACGACTGGACACGCATAAGCCACCAGCCTGTGGTCCAGAAAACCGACCTCCCTTTTTCCTTGGATGGAAAAGAGGTGATCCTGGTGGATGATGTCCTCTTTACCGGCCGTACGGTACGTGCGGCCATGGATGCCCTGATCGATTTCGGCCGTCCGGACCGGAGCGAACTGGCCGTTCTGGTGGACCGGGGGTGGGTACCTACGGTCGATGTGGAGGCCGGCAACCTGGTCCAGTATGACCAACCGGACCAGCAGGTAGTTGAAGGAGCGATCCAGTTGTCACAGACGCT
>JAUWMM010000176.1 GCA_030613145.1 Desulfobacterales bacterium
CGGGCATTCAACCTTTACAGGCATGGTTTTGCTCATATCAAACTTACAATAATCTGCCACTGCTTCCCTAAGTTTGCCAAAAAATGCCCCCAAACTGTATTGACGCGACATAACTGAGCGGTTCTCGGGGATAATGCGAGGACGTGTCAGATACTCCATATAAACCTCCATCATGTTATAAGATTCTATAGGGTAAGAACCATCTCCCCCGTTGCAACGTCGGTCGCAAGTACGGCCTTAAGCATACTGAACAATTCCTTTTCCCGTTCTGACGGCAATTTGTCCATCGACGCTTCCGTGAGGCCTTTGAGTTGCGCAAACCTGATCCGTGCACCGGGTCTTGCTTCCTCGGCGCCAAGGACAATATTTTTTCCGTCGCCAACCACATCCATGGCAAAATTCAGGCACAGCCAGATAAGAATCTCCAGAGCAAAAGGAGGTGTGGTGACCGTCACCGGGCTTTCAGGGGACTTCGTTTCCAGGGTCACACCCCGTAGATGGGCAACCCTGCCGCAAAGAGAGACCACAAACTCCAGGGTTTCGCCCAAATCTATGCGCTTAACGGGACATTCAACACTGTGGGCGAATCTGTTCATGTTTTCGGCGATTTCTTCCGCTCTTTTTATTTGCCTCATAACCCTTCCGAGCAGAATCTTGAGCCTTTCCTGATCGATGGGTATTCCTTGATCCGCCATGAGGGTGAAGTCTTCCAAGAGTCCCGCATTTTGGCCGATAATGGCCACGGCATTCTTGATCTCGTGGGAGATAGAAACGGACATCTCAGCCAGGAATCGAAGCCCCACATTATCAATTACATCTGAACTACGGCTCATTGTATACCATCTTTATTGAGGATCTCTTTCATTTTATTGATGAGGACCTCTATCTTGACCGGCTTTACCAGGTAGTAATCGGCCCCGGTATGGAGTAAACCGAGATTGAAATCATCTTCCGAACCATGACCGGTCAAAAAGATAAATTTCATGTCCGGACATCTTTTCTCCATCACTTTCTTCAGGTCAAGCCCGCCAATTTCGGGCATCTTTACGTCCAGCACAGCGAGGTCGTATGTCTTAGTTTCTATCACCTTCAGCGCTTTGTCCCCGCTGGTCACCCAGTCAGCCTCGATTCCTCTGAGAAAAAGCCGCTCCGCTAATGCGGAGACCAATTCCTCCTCGTCGTCCACTAATAATACCCGCATCGGTCTACACCTCTTTTCTCTCCATTCTTACCGGCAAAGTTATGATAACCTTCGTTCCCTTACCCACTTCGCTTTCTATCCTGATCTTGCCTCCAAGTTCCGCGACAAGACGGCGTGTAATGGACATGCCAAGGCCCGTGCCGTCCTTTTCCATTTTGGTCGAGAAAAATGGCTCAAAGATGCGTTTGAGATCCGCCTCGGGGATGCCGCACCCGGTATCAACGAACGTAATGGCAATGTAGTTCTCATTCTCGCATCTGGCTGTAATTTCCAGACGTCCGTGGTCGCTCATAGCTGCAAAGGCATTGGTAAGCAGATTGAGAAAAATCTGCTGCAACTTGCCACGGTCGCTTTCGAATTGCGGTATTTCTTCAGCCACATCCACATGGATCGAGATGCTTCTGTGCTCAGCTTCTTTACCGAGGAAGCCGAGCACCTCGTGCATGACTTGTCCTACCTTGATCGGCTCCATGCTCACGCCCCAGGGCCGAGCGAATTTCAAAAGACGCCTGGTTATTCTCCCGCAACGCTCCACCGAAGCAAGGACCGAATCCACAAGCCCCATCAGCTTTTGATTCTGGTTTGACTGTTCCTGGAATGCGAGCATGTCCTTAATTAGTCCGGCCTTCTCATTGATAACCGCCAGCGGATTGTTGACCTCGTGGGCTACGCCCGCGGCCAATCGTCCTATGGAGGCCATCTTGTTGGAATGCTCCATCTTGTGCATTGTCATGGCCCACTTTTCGTCTGCTATGTAGATCATATTAACCAGATAGGTGGACACACCCAGGACAACAAGTAGGATTATTGTGATGCTGGCGGCCAGAAACCCCACGAGCTTGATGCGGCTCTGGTACAAGTAATTCATCACCTCGGCCTTTTGTTTGACAATCATAAGAATAAAGGGTGTCTGGTCAATATAGGCGTAGCCGACAACAAGCGGTTGCCCGTTAAAAGCTTTCCCCTCAAAAACCTTTGTTTCCGAGAAATACCTGGGAACGGACATCTGGATTTTTTCAAGTATTTTGCCTTGGTGTTGGGACGGAGTTTGAAGAATACCCTCGCGGTTTATAATGAAGGCGTCACCCTCCCCGCCCACGTTAAGCTGGGCAAGAAGGTTATCGAACTGTACGGTGTCCAAAGTGGCGCGAAGTACATAGAAGGAGCCGTCCGGCAGGTCATGCTTGACCGATATGACGAGATGGGGAACGTTCCGAAAACCCAAAAACACGTCGCTAACGTTCGAGTCATGCTTCAGGATGCCCCTGAACGATTCCTGGTCGCTGTAATCCATTCCTTCAAGCCTGTATGGTCCTACATAGGTCACCTGTCTCCCCGAGGAATCAATCACACCAAGGTCTGTAAACCCGCCAAACGCTTCTTTCAAATTTTCAAGAATTTCGGCAAGCCGTGTCGGGTTTCTCAGTTCCTTAAAGGAGTTGTCACGGACTATAAACCCCAGACCGGCTGTACGTTCGGACAGGAAAAAAGATATGGTGCGTCGGGCATTTGAAACAATCCGGGACGTGCGCAGAAGGGCCTCGGACTCGATGGCATTCTGCGTAACTTTGTAGTCGACAAGCGTCATAAAAATCAAAGGCGCAAGAGTCACTGCCGCCGTAAGCAGGACCGACAACTTCCAGATGCGACGGAAGTTAAGTGAATGATCGGAAGAGCCTGCTACGACATGCTGATTATTCCAAAATTTAGGTTTCAGCCTTTCCAATATCGACATATTTAATCCAATTTTTCACCCCTTCCCAAACCCTCCCTCTTGAAGGGGGAGGACAGGGTGGGGGTGTTAACTCGACACGGTATGCGGTCAGTTTTGCGGAGCCTTTTTCTGCTGCACCTTCTCGTATGCCTTTTTAAGAGTATCGCTCAATATATCGATATCCGCAGGCTTTTGCAGGTAAGCAAAGGCGCCGAGATCCATACAAGCCTGCCTGTCAGCCTCGGAGCCGTGGCCGGTGAAAATAATGACCTCAACCTCAGGACGCGTCTCTTTCACTCGACGCAACACCTCTATGCCGTCAATGCCTGGCATCTTGAGGTCCAGGACCATGACCTCGGGCTCCTCTTCTTCAAGCAATTCAAGGGCCGACTCGCCGTCGTAGACCACGGCCGAGCCCATGTCGCGCATGAGCAGCCGCTCGGACAGGGTTTCCACGAACTCCTGTTCGTCGTCTACGAGCAGGACCTTGCTGGGCAACTCTAAATCAAACTTGTAGCAAATATCTGCCTGGTGGTAGTCCTTGCCGACTATGGTCTTCACCGACTTGACGCCCCGTACTTTGCCTGCGATGGACTTGAGTTCTTCCTCAAGCCGACCCAGCATCAGGACTTGCTTGTTGATGGTAACGGTAACCACTCCGTCCTTTGCGGTCACAGTCACGTCGTGCCCCTCTCCGGTCAATGTAACCTCGGTCCTGGCGGCAAGCAGGAAGTCTTCTACCGCCTGCTTTGAAGCCGCGGTGGGACTGACCGCTTCCTTACCCAGATTCTCCACGATACGTTCCGCGGCCTGTTCCACTCCAAGTTTGTCAACAGGAATCAAAATGTCGTAACATGACGCATCCCAAGGAGACCTGCTTCCGAATAATGAGCCGATCCATGTGCCTCGGTCTTCATCCTGCCCGTGAATAATTTTGAAGGCCTCTTTTGGGGCCGGCCCACGATCTTCCGCGGCCAGGGATGTCCTGAACTGCATATCCGCGATAAGGCAGACCCGGAGCACGTGGCTAATTTCCCTGGGTATTAGCTGGCCGGCAAACCCTAAAATAAGGAGGTTGTCGCCGGAGAGCATTTCGGCCAGCACAAGTTTAAGATGGGCTATGGAACGTTCCTTTTCATGAGTGAACTTATTGAATATCGAGGTCTTGGTTGAAAAGGCCCGCCTGATTGTGGCTTCTGAAAGTCGGGATTCTTTGGCGGCCCTGGCGACCAGTTCCTCGTCCGTTACCGGGGCATAGCCCGTTTTCTTTATAACTTCCTGAATGATACGGTCTTCTTTGCAAAAAGTCCCGCTGAATACGGTGACAACAGACATGTAAAACCTCCTTCTATTATCATGCGATTAGCCAATACGGCAAACGGTCGTAAGGGGACAGTTTTCCTCATTGCTGTCCGCATGCGCATTTTCGTGGATGGAGCAGATAGCTCTCTCCATTGTCGGATAAATATAGTCCTGGCCGATTTTCTCCAGCAGGTGTGTGCGCTTGAAAACTTTCATGACGGATTCGTTCACACCGCTGAAGGAGATGCCAATGCCCGCGGCCCTGACCCTTTCTACAAGTAATGATAACGCCTCTTCGCCCGATGCGTCAATATCATTAATGCCGTTCGATACGATGAGGATGTGTTGCAGTTGCTTCATAGTAAGCATACGCTCCATTATCTGGTCTTCCAAGAAGCTTGCGTTGGCGAAAAAAAGCGGGCCGTCAAAGCGGACTACAGCTATGTGCTCACACTCCTGCAGACCATGGGCCATGGCGTCGCGAAGGGATTCATCCTCGTGTCTCGCCAGGGATGCAACAGTCGGCCGCATACCCTTGTATAGATAAACAAGGAGGGACAGGACCACGCCTATCTCAATGCCGTTCTCCAGATGGGGCGCCATGGCAAGCGTGGCGACAAAGGATATTATTGAAATAGCGCCGTCATACCACTGGGCCTTCCAGGCGTGCATAAAACCGGAGATATTCACCAGACCGAGGACCGCCAGCATTATGACCGCGGCAAGCACGGATTGGGGAAGGTGATACAAAAGCGGAGTAAAAAACAAAAGTGTGATCACCACCGTCAGACTGGTAATCACAGCGGACACTCCGGAACGCGCTCCGGCCTGGAGGTTGACTGCGGATCTGGAGAAGGACCCGGAAACCGGATAGCTGCTGGTAGCAGCGCCAAGAATATTAGCAATGCCCTGGCCGATGAGTTCCTGGTTCGGGTC
>JAUWMM010000191.1 GCA_030613145.1 Desulfobacterales bacterium
CCCCCAGTTCCCCCTCCCCAAATACATAGGTCAAAATAGGGATAAATAGATCCACTTCTGTCACACCGACAATCTTGACTGTATTATCTGGTTTCAAAGTGCCCAGGAATTTCAGGATAGGGTAACAGTTGTATTGACCGCGATGAGCGTTATACGCCCCATCGGGGATGGGCTGGTACGAGAAAACTTTGGTTCGGATTTGAAAAAAGGCTTGAAGGTTTGCAGCAATTACTTCAAGTACATCTGATCTTACATCACCAAGGGGCTGGACAGCTATGATCTTCTTTTCGGATGTCATATAGGCTGGAAAAGGAAGACAGTTTCCAGAGATTCTAAAGATAGCCACGAAAACACGAAAGGAGGAAAGAACTCAAATCACAAGATGTTTGCGACCACTGCCCGGTTTGGATAAGGTTTTGCCATTGGTGGTTGGGATTTGATTTGATCTGCGGCGGACACTTTGACATTTGAGCTCATTTAATTTCGTGTTTTCGTACTTTCGTGCTTTCGTGATGAATCCCTTTTCTGTTTGGTTCATCCCTTTAAGAGGCTGGCTGCTTGAGCCCGTATTTCTTGATTTTCTTGTAGAGCGTGGTGCGGTTGATGCCCAACAAGCTGGCAGTGCGGGCAATATTCCACCCGCAGGCCCTGAGCATCTCTGATATGTGGCCCTTTTCTGCCTTTTCAAGAGATCCAGCCGCGGGTTTCCGGGGAATACTCACACCTTGAAAAGGGAGGTCTGAAGGGGTGATTTTTCGCTTTTTACCAATCACGACAGCACGCTCAATCACGTTTTCAAGCTCCCTGACGTTGCCGGGCCAGTCGTAACTGGTCAGAATATCCAGGGCCTCCTTGCTGATTCCAGCAATATTCTTGTTCAATTCCTGGTTGTATCGCCCCAGGAAGTGAAGGGCCAGAAGCTCCACGTCCTCCTTCCTCTCCCTCAAGGGGGGCACCGTGATCAAGATCACATTGATCCTATAGTAAAAGTCCTGCCGAAAGGCCCTGTCCTGAACAGCCTCCTCAAGATCACGATGGGTGGCTGAGACGAGCCTAAAATCGACGGTCATGGGCTTGGGATTCCCCAGCCGGTAGAACTTCTTTTCTTCGAGCACCCTCAAGAGATCCACCTGCATCTTCGGGCTGATTTCAGCCACCTCATCCAGGAATAGTGTGCCTCCATCGGCCATCTCAAGGCGACCCTTTTGCATATGGTGGGCACCCGTGAAAGCCCCCTTCTCGTGACCAAACAGGGTGCTTTCGAGCAGGGTCTCTGTAAAAGCGCCACAGTTCACGGCTACAAAAGGGGCATAACGGCGCGGGCTCAAGGCGTGGAGAGCCTTTGCGACCAGTTCCTTTCCCGTGCCGGTCTCCCCAACGATAAGCACGGGGGTATCACTTGGGGCAACGTCCTGGATAAGTTCAAACAACTTTTGCATGGCTCCGGACTGCCCAATGAGGTCTTGGAACCGGGATTTGCCTTCATAGGATTCTCTTAGCCACTTGTTTTGCTCCACAAGTTTCTTGGTCTGAACGAGTTTCTCGATTAAGAGTTCAAGGGCCTCCGGATCAAAAGGTTTCATGAGATAGTCACTGGCACCTTCTTTCATGGCCTCAATGGCCGACTCAATGGAACCGTGGGCCGTGATCATAACAACGATCACATCCGGCTGATCCTCTTTTACCTTCTTCAAGAGTTCAAGTCCGTCCATGCCCGGCATCTTAATATCCACAAGGAGGACATCGTAGCTCTCCCTCTCAAGCTTTTCTAAGGCGTCCAGGGCATCCTCGGCAGTATCGACTCCATAGCCAAACTTTTCAAGCCAGCCCTTCAAAGATTCACGGACAATGAGCTCATCGTCCACTACCATGATGTTCAATTCTGGTCTCATGCTTTCTTCACATACAAATCATTAGATGCGCAGCAATTCCGGGCTTAATGCATCGTTTCGGACTCAAATGCCGGCAGTTTAATAGTGAAACGGGCCCCTTTTCCCACCTCGCTTTTCACCGTAATGTTCCCCTGATGATCCCGTATGATTCCGTAAACCACCGAAAGCCCCAGCCCAACCCCCTTGGCCTCCCCTTTGGTGGAGAAAAAAGGCTCAAAGATATAGGGAAGGTTCTTCTGCGAGATCCCGGGCCCGGTGTCTTGGACCTCAACCACTACTTCATGCTTCTCGGTGTCATCGCGACGTGTGGAAATGGTCAGGTTGCCGCCGTCAGGCATGGACTCAATAGCGTTGAAGACAATATTCATAATCGACTGCTCGAGCTGCGCAGAATTTCCCTTAACCGCGGGCAGTGCTTCATCCAGCTTAAAGTGAACCGGAATATTTTGGAGCTTGGCCTTGTGACCTACAATACTGAATACCCGGTGAATGACCTCATTCACGTCGACGTCCTGCACTTCCACTTTAACCTGCCGGGAAAAGGAAAGGAGGTTAGAAACAATCTTGCTGGTGCGACTTGTCTCCGAGACCACCAGGCTTAGGTGCTGTTTCATGGGTTCCAGGGACTTTTCATCTGTCGCCTCTTCTTCAAGGTTGCGCAGTACCAATTTGCTCAGGCTGATGATTCCAGAAAGTGGGTTGTTAATCTCATGAACTACGCTTGACATGAGTTTTCCCAAAGAGATCATCCTGTCTTCCTGAACCAGCCTCGCATAGTCCTCTTTTAGTTCCTTGGCCCGCCTGGCCACCCGTTTTTCCAATTCGTCTGATATATCACGGCCTATTTCAATGACCTGTGCCACCTTGCCGTTTTCGTCTTTTAAGGGATAATGAATGAGCTCATAGTATCTGACCTCTCCGTCAGACTTGTAGTGTTTGTGAATCACTTGAGAATTGGTGCCGGTACTGAGAACGTCCTGCATGGGACAGGGGTGATCCTTGGAATTGCACGGTATTTCAGACTGGTGAGAAACCTGATAGCAGTATTTGCCGACGACCTGTTCTTTTGAGAGTCCGGCGGCCTTTATCGCTGCATCATTGGCATCCACAATCTTGAAGTTCGTATCGATCACAAGGATCTCCTCCTGGATACTATTGATGACACGCTCCAAGAATGCCTTGGTTTGTCTCAGAGATCTCCGCGTATAAATCAATTCTTTTTGAATGTTGAAAACGTCATAAAAGAGATTGGAACTGACTGCATCAAGCACCGGAACCCTGGAGCCTTTCCTTACCAATAAACGGATCAAAGCGTCCTTGGAGCCGGCGAGATCGAGTATAAAGTCAAGGTCTTGTCGCTCGGCGAGGGCTTCCAGCTCGGTCGTTGTCTCAATGCCCAACTCGCGGGCAAACTGAAACCCAGGAGACTTAGAATTTGGGTCGGCCACGATGACCACAGAAGCATTCACCTCTGGAGGCGTCTGACGCTGGAACATCTCAAGGATCGTCTCACACCGTTTTCCCCCGCCCACAATGCCGATACTGAGCTTCTTTTTTCCGGCGTTACCCAATGTCATAGCGCTATATATCCTGCCCAACGTTTAAAACCGCAACGTCTAATTTTACCACATAAATAGGCGTTCCAGAAAAAATCGTCAAGAAAAAAGATATGATCTCAGTACCCTGCGGGCTCGAGCGACCAAAAGGAAGCGGCCGATCTTTGAGGCTATCTGTCAACATTTCAATATATTGGCTTGATCCGGCCCCATCTGACCTCCTGCCGTCTCAAGAGTGTAGGATGAGAATCGATCACGTACTATTTGAGTTGAACAAAGACAATATCTTTTGATATACAGTTTACTAAACGTCAATAAATCTTGTTTTTGTGATCTTCAGGAAAGGGGTGATGAGATGTTTGCAATTCAAGAAATTATTGATCTGGCTATCCAGATAGAAGAAAGCGGAGAAAAAGTCTATCGAAACGCTGCGGAAAAAATTTCGAATCCGTCACTTGCTTCGCTTCTTCAATGGTTGGCCGATGACGAGGTCAAGCATGCTAAATGGTTCTCCGAGTTAAAGCAGAAGGTCGGAAAGACTACCGATGATCCCCGGCTAGCTGAAATCGGTAAGCGCATTTTACTCGGCGCCCTGGGAAACGAGACCTTTTCACTCAAGGATGCCGATTTTTCCAAAATAGAGCAGATTAAGGACCTGCTTACGTTATCCATTGAATTTGAGAGGGACACGGTGCTATTTTACGAAATGATGCGCCCCTTTATAGAAGAAAAGGAGACACTGGATCACTTGGACGCGATCATTGAAGAAGAAAACAGCCACATCCGTCTCTTGCAGGAGTCTTTGGACAGCGGGATCGTGGAAACAGGTGAAAGAACGCCGCAATAGACTTGGCGTGAGGTTTTAAAATTCATCACCAACCATCTTTAGAGTCATCTCTTCGGGGGTCACAAGAAGGTAAAAGGCGGGAAACTCAGTCCAGGCGCCAGTGTTGATGTACGTGACACCATTAAATTGCGTAACCTCTGGGTAGTGAGTGTGGCCACAAGTGACCGCTTCATACCCATTTTCCATGGCACATTTCACGGCGTTCATCGTCACATTGTTACGCAGCACCCTGTAGAAGGTCTCCCATCTCTTGGCGTAATGGGCCACGTGCACTGGTTTTGTCCCCAACTTCACCCTCAAATCGTGCATCAGCTTGAAGGCCTTTAAGAATGCTTGGTTCCTGGGCATGATCTCATCGAAATCATCCCCATGGGCGATTAAGAGTCTATGTTCTATGGTGTGGAGGCGCTTAAAATGTACTTTCCCGAACCCTCTTGGGAGATAGCCGTTGTCATGATTCCCCCGCACCCAAACGACTCTCTGGCGGTAAGAGATCTGCTCAATAAGGTCCAGGATCCGCTTATGTGGCGGCTACAATTTCGCATAAGGCTTGTCGATGATGTCTCCATTAAGGATAAGTTCATGATCTTCAGGAATATTGCCGAGAAAGCGCTCGAAGCCCTGATATA
>JAUWMM010000066.1 GCA_030613145.1 Desulfobacterales bacterium
GTGAAGGCCCCTTTTTCATGCCCAAACACCTCGCTTTCCAAAAGCTCCTCAGGTATTGCACCGCAATTGATGACAACCATTGAGTTGTCTCTTCGGTAGCTGTTGTAATGGATGGCCCTGGCTATCAATTCTTTTCCCGTACCACTTTCTCCGGTGATCAATATTGTGCTGTCTGTATCCGCTACTTTTTCTATGAGTTCGAACACCTTTTGAATCGGCCCGCTGTCACCAACAAAGTTTTCAAATCGATACTTTTTTCTCAGCTGCCGTTTTAAAAGTATGTTCTCTCTCTCCAACTGTTTGTATCTTAAGGCCTTTTCAACGACCATCATTATCTCACCCGACTTGATGGGTTTGGTAACATAATCAAAGGCCCCCGTCTTGATTGCCTCAACGGCGCTCCTGATGGTGCCATAGCCGGTTAAGATAATGCACATCGTGTCGGGCGATTGCTCAACAACATGTTTTAGGACCATCATCCCATCAATCTCAGGGAGATTAAGATCGGTGACAACCAACTCGTAGAAGTCAGCATCAATGTATTTTATGGCCTCAGCCCCATCTGAGGCTGTATCGACGGCATAGCCTCCTTTTCTAAGTATGTCTGCCATGATCTCCAGAATCTCGGGATCATCATCTACTATCAGAATTTTTTCCGCCGGTATTGTCATAATAGTCATTTTGCCATAATGAGAGGTAGACTACTCAAACTATTTCGCGTCCATCCATAAATACCCTAAAATCCCTCCCTCCAGAGGACGGGAGATTGTGATGGACAATAGTTCATAAATCAAATTCGATTATTATTCAAGTGGATTATCAAGATGCTATTACCAAGAAGTGACAATCGAGATGCTGTTGCCCAAATCGCCATAACGAAGATGCCGGCAGAATCTGTTTCAAAACCCTATGACGACTCGTATAATCCACGAATCGTAAAAACTCAATTGGTACAAACGTAACAAACGGATTCAAACGAACTCCAACGACTATCAAGATTTAATACACAGGTATGGATTCACCCAAAGCGTGGCATTGATGAAAGGATTGATATGTTTTGCGACTATGTTCGCCTTCCGTATAGCTGGTGCTTGTTGTGTCTATTGTGAAACACACGCCGCTTTCCATGGCTTTTGATAGACGCTTGGCCTGATGTACATGAAACTATGATCAGTGCCGGTTAGGCTTTCTGAGTGTCCGATGAATAGATAACCCCCTTCATGTAGCGTGTCGTACAATTTGTTGACCAGGACCTGCTGAGTCCTTTTGTCGAAGTATATCATCACGTTGCGGCAAAGTATGAAGTCAAAGGCCTCTTTGAACGGAAACGGCTCCATGAGGTTAAATCGCTTGAATTCAATTATTGCCATTAAGAACGGCTTGGTCCTGAAATACCCCTCATGGCTGCCGTATCCCCTAAGAAAATACTTTCTGGCCATAGATTCCGATATCTTTTTAAGACCGACTGCCGGATAGACTCCCTTCTTGGCCTGTGCCAGAGCCTTCGTGGAGATATCTGTCGCCAGAATTTTCACATTAAAGAAATGACTTTCCCCAAAGTATTCCAACAGCGATATCGCCAGAGAATAGGGCTCCTCCCCAGTCGAACACCCCGCACTCCAGAACCGGAGCCTGCGGGGACCCTTTCTGTTATTGCCTGATATATAAGTCGGGAATACCTCCTGCTTCATAAAATCAAAGTGTTCCTCTTCCCGAAAAAAGCTGGTCAGGTTGGTGGAGATCGCATCCAACATCCTCACCAGCTCAGCCCCGCTGTACTCTTGGGTCACGAACTTGTAATAGGCATTGAAATCTTTTAAACCCGTCTCACGCAGCCGCCTGCCCAGCCGGGCGCGCACCAGTTCCTTCTTGCCCTGATGTAAATTGATCCCGCAACTTTCGTAAACCAGGGCGCTGAACCGCCTGAAATCTCGTTCTGATAACTCTGTTGAAAACATATTGCAGTTGTTAGGAATGATGCATTCGTAAAAAGTCAATTTGTAAAAATAACTTGGCAGAACTGGTACTCAGATTTGAGTTAGTGCCCATCCACAAGTGAAGCCTCCCTGTGCTCCCGCACAGGGCATCCTGACTGTATCTAAGGACGGCGGATGGCGAAGTCGACTTATCCCCGTGCTTTTGCACGTGGCATTCTGGCAAAGGTGAATAAAACTGGTAGATGCTCAGGCATGAACCTCAACTTTGTTTGAAGAGGCATTTTCCACGGGCTGCCATTATTTTGATAGGTTTCACTATGCCGTCTATTAACCTGACGACTCGACCAGGCAGGGAATTTCAATGGTAAAGGTAGTCTTTCCAGGAACACTTTCACATTCAATGGTTCCGTTGTAATCCTCAAGCAAAAGGGATACTAGCGAAAGGCCAATGCCTACATGTTCATCAAGCTTGGCCTCGTGTCCGGTGCCTTTCTTGGTAGTGAAGAATAGCTTATATATGTGTTCACGGTCCTGCTCAGGGATACCGCAGCCAGTATCCTGAACCGTAATAATTACCTTGTCCTCTTGAGTAGAGGTTTCAACTACAAGGTGTTTGTCTTGTACATCGACCATTGCCTCCAGCGCATTCTGGACAAGGATCAAAATAATAACGCGGAAATCCGTCCTCCGTCCCCGTAAAACTGGAAGGGCATCATCCAACTTAAATACTTTTTTCACCCTGTGCTTGAAAAACATGTCGGCATTGAGAAGAAAAATACAGTCTTCTATGGCTTTATTGATCTTAACATCCCCTACCATAGAGCACCTTTCAACGATCAAATCACTTGTAAGGTTTCCCAGTTGGGCATTTAACTTATCAAGAGTCCTTGAGATTGATGTGATCCTTTCCTCCATAGGGCCTGGTAATCCTTCGAGTTCAGTTAAAGCTTCCGATTGGATTGCACTCCGTAATTGCTCCAGGCTCTGCTCCAGTTGTTCAGATCGAATATAGAGGATTTGAAGCGGGCCGTTAAGGTTGTGGACTATACCTTCGATGACCCTAACCAGAAAGACACCATAATAGTTTTCAGCAATCTTCCTCAGCAGCATCCGCTCTCTAGAGCTTTCTACTCGATTACCCATTCTTATCCCCTTCTCTTTTTCCTGATTGCCTCCCTTTGCGCCTGGAATGTGTAGGCAATGATTTTCTCTCTATCATCTTCATCCAGATCTATAAACTTTACAATAACCTGGTAGCGCTGCTTGCCATCCCCTTGAACAGTCGCAACACGCACAACCCGTCCAAATAGCTTTAACCGTATGGTCGGGAATCTTGAGATCGTAAAACTTGTCTTTAGGATCTGGCCTTGCTCAAAAGCCTTATCGCATATTATACTCATCCCGTTGCCGCTAATATCTGAGCCCCGGCCTACAAAAAGTTGGTCGTCACCCTTGTCATCCTTACAGGCCGCCCCCTCGAGCCCGGAGGTCCTGGAAAGAAGTTTTAACACGCGATCCAATTTGTCATCTATGTGGATCAAAAAATCAATCAGATTTGAATGAAAAGTACTATCAGCCTCATATTGTCCACCTTCATCAGAGGGCAAGGCAGCTTGGCTACTAAACCGGCAGCCGGGCTGTTGTTCAGATCGCATGACAGCTTCGTACTCTTCTTCATTCACAACTGAAAAATCAACATCAACCCATAAGGCTGCCCTTATGTACTCTCTTCTCTCCCGGCTCGGAAACTCCTGCATATTTTTCTCCCAGTACACAAAATTGCACAGCGATCTAAATATAATGCATTCGTAAAAAGTCGTCACTCCGGTGAAAACCGGAGTCCAGAGCCTTTTTAACTATCTGAATAGACTGGATTCCGGCTTTCGCGACTCGACTGAGCTCGCCGAACTCCGGAATGACAAAAAATGGGATTTTTTGACTTTTTACGATTTCATCAAAATTGCACAGCGATCTAAATATAATGGTGCAATCATTGTACCATATTTAATATTGGGGGTAAATCCTGCCCGGTGGAACCGAATAATGCGCTGAAAGCTCAAAGCTGAAAGCCTGAAAAAGGTCTTGTGGGGTAGCATAACCTGTGGGGTAACACTTTACGTGTATGAAAAAGCTAAACTCTTACCCTGGGGAAATTTTTAGGTCGAGTCTTGATTCATTACGGGCAATATCGGTGAAGGCTGTGTCATGCTTGCTCCCCAGTTTCCCTTTTTCACAGAGTGCCAGAAAAGCCTCAACAACCTCACCATCAAATTGGGTACCGGCACTTTGCTTGATCGTCTCGAGCACAACCTCATGAGCAAGCTTAACCCGATAGGCACGGTTAGAGGCCATAGCATCATAAGTGTCAGCTACGGCAAGAATCCGGGACAGAAAGGGGATGGATTCACCCTTAAGACCATCAGGATATCCTTTCCCGTCCCATCTTTCGTGATGATGCAAAATGATTTTCTGCTCTCCTGTCAAAAGGCCCAAGTGGCCAATAATGTTCGCGCCAATTACGGGATGCTTTTTGATGGCTTCAAATTCCTGTTTGGTCAAGGGACCTGGTTTCAGCAGGATACTATCCGGAACGCCGATCTTGCCGATATCATGTAAGTGACCGGAAAAACCCAAGAGATCAAGTTCCTCGTCAGGACATCCCATCTCCTTTCCTATGCTCATTCCAAATTCGGTCACCCGACTCGAGTGCTGCTTGGTGTAAGGGTCTCTGGCCTCAATCGCTTCCACAAGGGCATACAGGGTGGCGAAAAGATTCTCGTAGATGTTTTCATACAGAGCAACATTTTCTATAACAAACGTGGCCCGCTCAGCCAAAAAATTCAGATAGTACAGATCCTTTTCAGTAAATGCCTTTGAATCATCTCTGACAATGGCGGCCAGCATGCCAAATAGCTTTTTCCGAATCTTGAACGGGATGGCAACCAGAGAGCGAATATTTGCATCTGAAAACACTCTGTCAGAACCGCCGTCAACAAGCAGGGGGATTCCATCAGAGATCTTCTTTGCAAGGACCCTGACCACCTCGCTCTGCCCCTCAGCCATCGTCTGCGTCTCAGGAGATGGCAGGCAGGGCGGGCACCTGTCAACCGTCACGGGACTGGCAGGCACAGACCGGCTGGCACTGTGGTCATATTTGGGTTCTTTATAAAAAGAGGCGATAGGGATTGGTCTTCCCATACTCTCATCCAGAACATGGAAATGGACTTCGTCGCACTTGGTAATATCCGCAGAAAGCTTAACGATCAGATCAAAAAGGGCTGAGCTGTTTGTTACCCAGTCTACCTTTTGTAAAATCATGTTCAATATTTTGAGATCCCCGACTTTGTTGGACAGCTCTTCATTTAGCCGGGCAATATATTTCTTCTTTTCTATTTCCTCCTTTAAGAACATATTTTCCAAAAAGAGGGCCTTTTGTTCCAAGGCCATCTTGATCGTCAGCTCTATTTCGCCGATTTTGAATGGTTTGACTAAGAAGTCCACAACGCCGTGCTTCAGGGTCGCTATCGTGTTATCCATAGATGGGTACCCGGTCATCACAACGACCGGTATTGTATTGTCAAGTTCATGAATCTTGCTGGTGAACTCTATCCCGTCCATTCCCGGCATATTAAGGTCTGTAAAACAAAAATCGATCCTCGTGTTCCCGAGAATCTCAAGGGCTTCCGTTCCATCTCGGGCAGTTAAAATTGAATAGATTCCCGTTTTGTGAAAATAGTCCCTGAAAACATCAAGGATCACTTCATCATCATCAACAACCAAAACGTTCAGGGGTTCACTCATTAGTCTTCAAGCCTCTGATCAGGTAGAATTTCAAGGTATTGAATTCTCTTTCTGTCAATAATCCGTCTCTTTTTAGCGTGGAAATATTTTGTAGTTGTTCAAAATAGTTGGGTTCGCCACTTGTGGCACTGTGCATAAGATGAAGACCGGGCCGGTCGCTGGAGAAAAAGTTGAGTCTGGCTATCCTGTCTTGTTCCAGCTTCTGTTCGTCATCGCCTTCGTTCCTTTCATTCTTGATGGCAACCAACTGGTCATAGGCCTCCTTTAGCTCTTTTAGCAACTGCTTGTTTTTCCGTATCAGATTGACCTTCTCAACGGCATTGTTGAACACAATCTCCATCTCCTGGAGTTTGAAGGGCTTTTTGATATACTCATACGCGCCTTCATGTATCGCCTCAATAGCGGTTTCAAGTGACCCGTGACCTGTAATAATGATAACGACCACATCAGGATTCATCGCCTTGGCCTGGCGTAATACCTCCATGCCACCAATCCTGGGCATCAACAGGTCAGTAATTACCACATCAACAGGCTCTCTCGTAATAAACTCTACAGCCTCAAGACCATCGTTGAAGACCTTTACAGAAACATGCTCCTTTGAGACCAAATCTTTCAGGACGTCGCCGATCGTTCTGTCATCATCTACGATCACGCTACGGATGGTAGGATCTTGTGCCTGCTTCATGGATTAGGCCCTGTGGTTAAAGAGAATACCTAGCATTTCGTCAATTTTTCCCTTCAACAACAGCATGAGCACCTACTCGGAGTCTCTACGCAGAAATATGGGGAATCGACATAGTATGAACGCCCCATTTTCAATGTCTCGAAATTTCTATCCACCTGCGGCGGGGAAATTATAGGCATCCTCTTTTTCTCAATCTGTATAGAAGTTTGATTGAATATGATAGGCAAGGTTTGTTTATTACCTATTTACTCTATCGGATAAGTTTGCCAAAAACTTGAGCTTCTTTGTCAAACGCAAACATAGCAAGATACCTGCCAATATAAATGCCCCCTACAAAAAGATAGCCCCTTTTATTTCAATTTTACTGCCCCCTCGCTAGTGTGTAATCTTGCAACTATCACGCCAGTAAATCAGGTTTTTTAGCTAGTGTCCATTTCCATGCCCCTTGACAGATAAAGCGTAGTCTCTTATTAGTTTTTTTCTAATCTCTAATGTGTTATATGAATGTCTCCAGACAAAATTTGGTGCCAGTCCCCTGATCTCATATGACCAATAGTCGACAATATTTGAATGTAAAGAATGGGCTTGCCATTGCAACGGTCCTTTTCTTGACACTCGCATGCCCAATTGTAAATTATGCCACCGACGCATTCCCAAAACGACAGGGCCTTATCAATGATTTTGCCAATGTCATTTCGCCCCAGTATGAACAAAAGCTGACAGAGGTTACTGGTGAGCTTCTTAAAAAAACAGGTGTACCCGTGGTCGTGGTCACCATGCCAGACATTGGTGGCGAAGATTACAACGAGTACGCCAACCGCCTGTATGCCGCATGGGGTATCGGGAAAAAAGGCGAAGACCAAGGAGTCCTTATCTTTGTCACGCTCAAAGAGCGCAAAATGCGTATCGAGATCGGCTACGGAATAGAGGGGCTTATCCCCGACGGGCTGGCCGGCGAGATCCGCGACCAGTATATCTTACCCTTCCTGAAGCAAAACCAGTTCGGTGAAGGGCTTTTGAATGGCACCCTCGCAATAGCCGGTATCATTGCCAAAGACGCGCATGTCAGCCTGACCGGACAGGTCCCTTTAAAACGGCGGCCAGCGAAGAGGCGTTCCGGCCTGTCGTCCCTTGTGTTCCTCTTGCTCTTTTTCTTGGTCCTCTTTTCTATGGGCAGGAGACGCGGCGGCATGTGGCCTCTCTTATTACTCTTGTTGATGGGCCGGGGTGGCGGATACTATGGAGGATACGGAAGGGGCGGCTTTGGAGGAAGCTTCGGCGGCTTTGGAGGCGGTTTTGGCGGTTTTGGAGGCGGATTAAGCGGAGGAGGCGGGGCTGGAGGCGGTTTTTAGTTCCAAAGTTCTATGATTCGTGTTTTTTCTGGCAGAATTATTCCTGCAAATGCCTTAAAGGAACTATAAAATCTGATACTGGATGCTGGATGCTGGATTCAAGGGTTATCCAGTATCAAGAATCCAGGAACCAGCATCCAATATTTTTTGGTTCCGTTTTATCCGGGTTAGGGAGAAGAAGACCAATGTCCAAGATACCAAAAGAACCAGAGGAAATATTTCCAGGCATCATTGACGATTACACACAGCTTTTTG
>JAUWMM010000093.1 GCA_030613145.1 Desulfobacterales bacterium
TGCGTTTTCCGGCTGTATGCTCAAATGACTCTTCAAACGGCAGCATTGATGCCACGGTGAGTATTGGGGTTGCTGAATTCCACCCGGGAGAAAATCTATCGGAATTCATAAAAAGGGCCGATCAGACCATGTATGAGGCAAAAAATCGGGGAGGCAATCAGAGCCTTATTGCACAGGGATAATTTATCCGGCAGGTAACACTTTACGTGCATGAAAAAGACCCGTTTTGCGAACGACATTGAGCAAAATCCGGCCTTTTTCAAAAAGCTAAACTCTTACTCCGGCAGCAATTTTTACTATCGTAACACCCGGGTTTTCCTGATGTCCATCCGCCTGCAGAACCCCGTGGATCAGAGGATGCTCCTTCAAGAACGCTATTACGCTCTTGCGCAGCGTGCCCGTCCCCACACCATGAATGATACGAACCTCCCTTAAGCCTGCCAGCATGGCATCGTTCACGAATTTATCGACAGCCATTAATGCCTCATCCACATGTGTTCCCCGAATATCGATTTCGGTGCGCACCTTGTCCGGATAAGGGACCGCGACATGTGAATTTAGACCGAATGCGGATTTTCTCTGGCCTTTTGCCCTGGTCAATTCCGCTTTGGGTACGCGTACCTTGAGGTTGCCACTGGCGATCAGGACGTGACCGGTCGTGTCTTCAGCAGACAGCACGGTCGCCGCCACGCCACCCCGTGTCCAGTAGACGAGGCTTCCGGCTCGGACCTCACCCCTGATTTGACCTTCCTGCCGGCATTCTTCATCAGACGAGGTGGCCCCAAGCTCTTTTCTCAGGGTCTCTCTTTCCTCCTCGATAAGCGCCCTGGCCTCACGGATGCTCCGGCTACTGCCACCCTTTTGCCTTATGGTTTGTATCGCCTTTTCTACGGCGGCATTAGCCTGCTTTATGATGGCGCTCGCTTCTTCGGCCGCCTTATGACGCAATTGCTTCACTTCCCGTCCGAGAAGATCGTTTTTTTCCTGGTACTTTTTAGTCAATCCCTCAAGAACGAGCTTTTGGGTTGCCAAGTCCCTCTCCAGTCGCTCGTTCTGCTCGATCTGATCCTGTAGTTGCAAAATCAGGTCTTCTAGTCGACGGGCATGACTGCCCATCAGGGACCTGGACCGTGTGATTATGGTCTCCGTGAGTCCCATACGCGTTGCTATCTCAAGGGCATAGCTGGAACCGGGGAGATTAGGACGGAATTTGTAGGTCGGGGTTAGGGTTTTCCTGTCAAAGGCCATTGATCCGTTTGCAATACCGGGCGTTTGATGGGCAAATGCCTTCAAAGCCCCTTGATGGGTTGTAATGACAGTCAAGACACCCCTGCTCGTTAGGGCCTCTGTCACTGCCATGGCAATGGCTGCCCCCTCCTGTGGGTCCGTGCCGGCTCCTATCTCATCAATGAGCACCAGGTCTCCAGGGGCCGCTTCATCTACAATTGCCTTAATCCCTTTAAGATGGGCGGAAAAGGTTGAAAGATCCATCTCAATCGACTGCGCATCTCCCACATGCGCATAGATCCGGTTGAAGACAGGCATCTTTGAATCCGGATCTGCGGGGATATGAAGTCCGCAAGTGACCATCAGAGCAAGGAGCCCTACGGTTTTAAGTGCCACGGTCTTTCCGCCGGCATTTGGCCCTGTGATCACCAATGTGTTGAACCCCTCACCGACAGAAAGATCCAGGGGGACCACGGGAGAGGGCATGTCCCTCCGCTGGGCGAGCAATGGATGTCGTGCCCCCTTGATTTTAAGAAAACCACGGGTGTCAAGGGCCGGTTCATGTTGATTCAGCTCTCGGGAGGCCAGGGCCATGGCATGAATGCAATCAAGGCGGACCAGTACTTCAAGGTTCTGTTCAAGGTCGGCGCTGTTTGCGCGAACAAGGTCGGTTAGCCGGCGGAGCACCTTTTCTATTTCGTGTCCCTCATCTGCTTCAAGGCGACGAACTTGGTTGTTCAGCTCAAGTGTTTCGAGTGGCTCTATAAAAAGGGTAGCCCCGCTTGCCGACTGGTCGTGGAGGACCCCCTTGATTCGGTGCCGGTGGTTCTCTTTAACCGGAAGGACCCACCTACCTTGTCTCATTGTAATTAGGCGTTCCTGCAACACACCTTTACGCCACAGCCTATCAAGTAGGGTCTCCAGTTCTCTTTGTAGCCGTTCACGTGCCCGAGCCATCTTGCGGCGAATGGCGGCCAGATTACGGCTTGCCTGGTCACGAATCTCCAGGGTCTTCAAATCAATGCCATTGCTGATCTCTTGAGTCAGAGCAGTGTTGGGAGCCAGGGGGGCTGCGACATCTTGAAGGAGAGGAAAACCTGTCTGATTTTTTGAAAAAAAACGTCGCGCCATTGCTGCTAAGTCCAGCACCTCATAAATATGGCGCAAGGCACCAGGCTCGAGATAGCTTCCCCCCACAGCCGCCAACTGGATGTATCTGTCTATGTCCTGAAAGTTGCCGACAGGGAAAGACTCTCCTGAGTCCATAAAACTGCGAAGTTCTGATATTCTCGCCAGGCTCTTTCGGACCGGTTCGAGGCCGGGAAGCGGTGTTAGGCTCCGGAGGCGCTCGGCAGCAAGCGGGGAATGTGTTTTGAGGGCCAGGTGCTCAAGAACCTTGTCGAATTCTAAGGTCTGATAAAGATGATTAGAAGCCATCTGAAAAATATAAACCCAATTACAGGTTGACCATCCATAATGTCTCAGGTTATGAAATTACTGGCGATTTTATATAGCGCGGCTAGGCCGCAAAAAAAAGGAAATTTCTGCAAGGAGGACCTTTCTCGGGGACAACCATGAAAGAGGAAATAAGAAGGACAATATTGGCGGCAGTCAGATCGATTCCAAAGGGATACCTTAGAAACGCTGTTGTCAAAGAGACCATACGCTGCGCACTGTATGGATTGTTGAAGGAAAAAGGGTTTCAGCCCTTGCCTGCCTTTCGTAATCCCCGCTTTCCGGAAGGCCCGGTCGATATCGCCGGAATCAAAGAGGATCACGCCATTGAGATAGCTTTTTGCAGTAACCCCACTATTGAGTTATCGAACATAAAAAGCCTGGAGAGGGTGGCCTGTGAAAAGAAATTTGTGATCAGTTTTTCCCCGAATAAAGAAAAAGTGAAGTTGAGCACCTTCTTTCTCAAGCCGGGAATTGAGCATGTCTATATCTACGAAGACAAAGACGACCACGAAGGCACGAAAAGACGAAAGAACGAAAAGGAGAAACACAATAAGTGACGCCAACCTCTGTCATCGACACCCATGCCCATCTGGACGAATTGCCTGACCCGGGGGCAGCGATCAAAGAAGCACACGAGGGGAATGTGCTGGGTATCGTGGCAGTGGGGCAGGACATTACCTCCAACCAAAAGACTTTGGAGATAGCAGATGAGCATCCCGGATTTGTCTTTGCGGCTGTTGGGTATCACCCATGGCGCCTCAACCCCGATCATGATGACGAAACCCTTGACTTTATTGATACAAACCTGAAGCACTGCGTGGCCTTGGGCGAAGTGGGCCTGGACTACAAGGCCAAGACAAAAAAGAAGGTCCAAAAGGCTGTTTTTCAAAAACTCCTTACCATAGCCAAGAGACATGACAAGCCGGTCATCGTTCATTGCCGGTATGTTCACGAGACCGCCTACCGCATGGTTAAAGAGGCTGGAATAGAAAAGGCTATCTTTCACTGGTACAGCGGCTCCCTCGATTTAATTCCCATCATTGCTGCCGACGGCTACTACATGTCGGCCACCCCGGCACTCTTGTATAACCCTTACCATGCCAAGGCAATTGCCGCGGTTCCCCTTACCAACCTCCTTCTCGAAACCGATACCCCTGTTCAATATCAGGAGCTGGCTGCAAGGCCGGTCCATGTCCAGATCACCTTGCAGGAGGTGGCGCGAGTCAAGGGTATCACCGCCGAGGAAATCGCTGTGCAGACTACCCGAAATGCGAAAGCGTGTTTCGGCTTGAAGGGTCTTTCTGAGTAGACTTTCGCCCATAATTACACGGGTCACGCAGGGGGCAAGCGGGGCAGTTTGGCTTGCGAGCTTTGCATAAGGCTCTGCCGTGCCATATCATCTGATGCGAAAAGTCGATCCAGTTCTTTTTGGGAATCAGGGCCATGAGATCAAATTCGATCCTGACCGGATCAACCTCCTTTGTGAGGCCTATTCGCTGAGACAGGCGTTTTACGTGCGTATCGACCACAATTCCGGGGATACCAAAGGCGCTCCCGAGAATTACATTCGCTGTTTTTCGCCCAATTCCGGGGAGTTGAACCAGGGCCTCCATATTGTCCGGGACCTTGCCGGCGTGTTTTTCCACGAGTGATTCACAGCATCCCTTGATGCTCTTTGCCTTGTTTCGATAAAAGCCGGTGGGGCGGACCATCTCCTCCAGGTCGGAAAGGGGTACTTCCACAAAGTCTTTTGCCGTACGCGGTTTCTGAAAGAGGATTTTGGTTACCCGGTTGACACGTTCATCCGTACACTGGGCCGATAGAATCGTAGCAATCATAAGCTCCAGAGGGTTTCTGTGGCCCAAAGCGGTCTTGACACCAGGATAGGTACTTTCTAAAATCTCTAAGATTTTCTTGATACGCGATTTTGCGATTTTTTGAACCATGGCTTCTACCCCTCAGAAAAACAAGTCATTTAGCGAAACAGCCAAAAAAACTAGGCCCTCTGTGGTTCGCGCTTTGGGTCTTACCTCTGGCGGGCTCGACAGCATTCTCTCCGCACTCATTCTCAAGGACCAAGGGATCGAGGTGGTCTGGGTTAATTTCGAAACCCCTTTTTTCAGCTCAGACAGGGCCCGCCGTGCCGCCCGCATGACAGGGATCCCTTTAAGAGTAAAGAACATCACCGGGGTCTATGTAGAGATGCTGAAAAACCCCAACTGCGGCTACGGTGCGAACATGAATCCATGCCTTGATTGTCACGCCCTGATGCTTGAAATCGCCGGTTCGATCATGACAGAGGAAGGGTTTGATTTTCTTTTCACCGGCGAGGTGTTGGGCCAGCGTCCCATGTCCCAGACAAGGCCGTCGCTCCGTTACGTTGAAAAAAGATCTGGTTTTGCAGACCATATCCTTCGCCCATTAAGTGCCAAGCTTCTCCAGCCCACGGTTCCCGAAGAATGCGGCACTGTGGATCGTGATCGCCTCTTAGACATTACAGGCCGCTCCCGAAAACGGCAAATGAAGCTGGCCGAAGACTTTGGTATCACTGACTATCCCGGTCCGGGCGGCGGGTGCCTTCTGACGGATGTCGGCTTTTCGAGACGGGTTAAGGATCTATTCGATCACCAGGAAGAGTGCATAGAGCGGGACTTTGAGCTCCTCAAGTACGGCCGTCATTTTCGCCTCAACGATAAACACAAGGTGGTTGTGGGCCGCACCAAGGAAGATAACATGCACATCTCAGAACTAACAGACCCTAACAAGGACATGAAGCTCCGCATGATGGATGTGCCCGGTCCTACTGTCCTGATCCCTTCCGGTGCCCCTGAAAAAATCGTACATGAGGCGGCGACCCTTTGCGCAGCCTATAGCAAGACCGAAGATGGCCGGCCCGCCCGTGTGTCTGTGAAGGGCACCGGCGGGTCCTGGGTCCTCACGGTACGGAGCGGCTGCCGCGAAAAATACCACCCTTATCTCATCTAAATGGCGTCACCCGGTCTCAACGTCTCCACATGAGACCCGATAGTTCAGGTCAGGCCCACTTATGATACCCTCCCGCAGGATCTTAGGGGGAGTCACAGTTACGTCCACCACGGTGGATCCCTTTCCACCCGCAAGCTTGCCTGCATCCAGCACCAAATCGACTTGATCCTTGATGCAGCTATCTATCTCGGCCACTGTTGTGCAGGCGCCTTTTCCAGAAAGATTGGCGCTCGTCCCGGTAATGGGGCTTCCAACCGCTTTTACTATAGCAGAAGCAACGGGATGGCCGGCAAGGCGTATACCGATTCGTCCCGCATAACCGGTGAGGTTGAGTGGAAGGAAATCAGCAGCCTCAAAGACCATTGTCAGACTACCCGGCCAAAAGGCATCTATTAAGCGTGTTGCCGTCTCTGGAATCGATCGGACCAGGGGAGCAAGGGCTGCCAGACAGGTGATAAGGATAAGGACGGGTTTTCGAGGATCCCGCTTCTTGGCCTGAAAGACCTTATCTACGGCCTTAACATTAAGGGCGTCGGCCCCAAGGCCGTAAAAGCTGCTCGTGGGGAAAACTACAAGGCCGCCCTTCTTGATCAATGCGGCGGCCCTGTCTATTGTGTTCTGATCAGGAGATTCCGGATCCACACAAAGTATTTCGCAGCTCTCCATGATTTATAAGTTCTTTGAAAACATTATCGCATACAGGTGATCCGATTCAAAACCGGCTCAAGCTCGCGCATAACTGAGCGTAAACAAAGAACATTGCGATTCATGGCTCATAGCTTCTTGCGCAAGGTTTCGGCCTTTTGTGCCACCTGGGCGGCCATTTCCTTCTTGAACTCTTCCAGCCTGCCTTCGATGTCAGGGTCGCTGGTTGCCAGGATCTGCGCGGCTAATACGGCTGCGTTCTTTGCCCCGGCGGCCCCTATGGCCATGGTGGCTACCGGCACGCCGGCGGGCATCTGGACCGTAGCGAGCAGCGCGTCCAGGCCCCTTAGGGAAGAGGAATCGATTGGAACGCCAATCACGGGCAACGTGGTCTGTGCCGCAATCGATCCCGCCAGATGTGCAGCAGCCCCCGCCCCTGCAATTATCACTCTAATACCCCTGGCCCGGGCCGAACTGGCATAGTCCGCCGTCCTTTCTGGGCTGCGGTGAGCAGAAGAAACCGTCATTTCAAAGGGTACGCTCAATTGGTTTAGTAGTGAAGCGGCCTTTTCCATGACCCCCAAGTCTGAATCGCTGCCCATAACAATGCCAACAACCGGTCGGTTGCTTTGATCCGTTGGTGATTTCATGCTCGACTCCATTATCCTGTAGCGTAAGCCGCAAAGCGCAGAGGGCATGGAGCAGAGGGCATAGGGAAACAGGCTTACGTTCTTCCAGAATTACTCCATGCTC
>JAUWMM010000186.1 GCA_030613145.1 Desulfobacterales bacterium
AATACTTGCTTGACAATTTGGGGAAAGCCCGAGATTTGTTGTACGAGTGCGGCGGCTTGGAATATGGGACAGTTCATGCTCTTCTCGGGCGTCTCATCTTCACATGTTATCTGAGTGACCGAAAGATCATCAACGGAACCCAGTTTGCCGATGCCGGTGCAAGGGATGTGGATTGTGTCACCGATCTTCTCAACCGTTATGATCCTGATGAAGCAAAGGATATCCTATACAATCTTTTTGATCTGTTACAGAGATACTTCAATGGAAGCATGTTCGATGAAGCGGTCGCGCAGGAACGGCTTAAGATATCCAGAAATCACATCAAAGTCCTACAAAGATTTCTGAACGGTGAAAAGCTTCAGTCAGGACAGTTGTCGTTTGGGTTCTGGGTGTATGACTTTAGCGTCATACCCATTGAAACGATAAGTGCGATCTATGAAAACTTCCTTGCGGCTGAAAGCTCTGAAGGTCAGCGAAGCATTGGGGCATATTATACACCTAAGTATCTTGCCGAAATGGTAGTCGATGTTGCAATCGAGAGATGGAATTCACTTATGGGCAAGACATTTCTGGACCCTGCATGTGGCTCGGGGATTTTCCTGGTCATACTGTTTAACCGGATAGCGGAAGAGTGGCGATCAAGTAACCTAAGAGCAAGAAATATTACACGTGCAAAGGCCTTGATTGAGATTCTGCAAACTTGTCTGTGCGGTGTTGATGTTAATGAAACAGCCTGCCGAATTACCTGCTTCAGCCTCTACCTTGCTCTTCTTGATCAGCTCAAACCACGAGATATCCATAAACTGAAGGAACTGTATGGCACTGTTCTTCCGAAGCTGCTTGCGTTGAAAAAGGAGCAATACAGTGGGACGGAATTTCCTGTTATTTTTGAAGGCAACTTCTTTGATCCGGACATTCCGCTACCCTCATCTTTTGATCTGGTCATTGGAAATCCACCTTGGATAGGAAGGGGGCAGCCCGACGATCCAAAACTGCTCGACTGGTGTCTAAGCGAAGGCAATCCTTTTTCCACTGAAGCGCCAAAGGGCAGACAAGCACGCTTGTCCTTTTTTGTACCTCAGAAACAAGTGGCCCATGCCTTTGCGTGGAAAGGACCGTTACACCTCCAAACAGGTGGACGAGCATGCCTGTTGCTACCTTCCAAGTTTCTTCTAAACAAAACAGATAAATTTCAGGCTGGATGGTTTTCTAATTTCACGGTCGATAAAATCATACAACTTTCCGATATGAGCTTCATTCTCTTCAAACACGCAATATGCCCTGCGGTAATCGTCAGGTTCGGGCCTAACAAACCCACGGGAAGGGACCATCTATGCGACTATGACGTACCCAAAGTGGACCGAATTGATCCGAGAAAGGGAGCCGTCTCCATTTTACCCGAGGACCGTAGGAGGATTAAGCTATCGGATATAATCGCGCATTCACAAAGGAATGAGGCTTCCATTATTTGGAAGAAGAATCTTTGGGGGACCTCCCGTGACGTTCGGCTTCTCAATAGCCTCCTTGCGCTGCCGCGTTTAGATGATATTGTCGGAACCCCGAAGAAACCAAAGAGGTGGATTCGCGGCCAGGGATTTAAGCCTTTCCACCAAGAAAGCTATGACAAAGACCCTGAAAAATATGGTGAGCCCAAACCCATTTGGTGGTCAGAAAAACACTTATTCGTTGAGGCTAAGAATAGGGCCATCAATCTGATCCTATTGAAATCAGACTGTCAGAAAGTTGGTGGCAGGTTCGAAATGCTTCATCGGAGCCCGGACAAAAATATCTTTAGCCCGCCAATGGTCTTAACAAACCAGGGGTTTTCCCGGATAGCCTTTTGTGACTTTCCTGTGCTTTTTCAGCATGCATTACAGTCGATTTCAGGCCCGCCGGAACACGAGGAACTCCTGATCTTTCTCGCAGCGGTGCTTAATTCAAAACTTGCAACCTACTTTTTATTTCACACATCAGCCAACTGGGGTACCGAAAGAGACAAGGTTCAATTATTTGAATTGATGCGACTGCCTTTTCAGCTTCCAGAATCCACTCGTAATCCATCAAGATCCCGTTCCATTATCAAGAAAGTGGCAAAGCAAATTCGTGACCTAAAACGATCCATTGAGGATAGTACTATGGAAAGGGAAGTGAAAGTCGAGAAAACCTTTCAAACTATGGAACCGCTGATCTATGAATACTACGAAATCTCAGACCGTGAACGAATACTGGTAGAGGATACAACCAATATCCTTGAACCGAGTTCCACACCTTCATCAATAACGAGCCACATTCCCACTCTTAAGCGTACAGTTCTTGAGGATCGCAGGGATTACATCAACATGCTTTGCGAAGTCCTGAATTCCTGGGCCAAGCGGGGCAAAATCAAAGTTAGTGGAAGAGCAAACATCTCAACGTCCTTGGGTGTAGGTATAGTGACTCTTCGGAAGTCGGGTAAGACGAGCCCTTATAGGGAGTCCAGTTCCACAGATGAATTGAAAGCAGCACTAAAGCGACTCAGGAACGCGCTTCCAGACGAGATCGGACGATTCTCGTATCTTCGAGGAGTAAAGATTTTTGAGAAAGATCAACTACACATTATTAAACCGCTCACGCTGAGACATTGGACGCGAACAGCGGCTCTCAACGACGCCGATGAACTAGCCACAGCAATCCTGTCAGCCGGGAGGGCAGAATAGGTGGCCACTGTTGGAGACGCCAGTCTGTGGGCTGATCTGTTCCCGGATCATCTAATTCCGAACATACTCGAACTTGTAGTAAAGACTTGGCAAAGCTTTCAGAAACCTCAGCCTTTGGACCATGAAGTACCCATCAGCAGACGGTTTAGAGAGGCTCTCCGACGGGGAAAGGACCTGCACGAACTCCCTTTTACAATCTGGGCCGAATCATCAGAAACCGATCCTGATACAGGTAAAGAGATAGCCAGGATAGACATTCGGTTTCTTCACGGCTGGAAAGAGGGGGTTTACTTTGCCTTTGAGTGTAAGCGTCTCCGAATTCCTTATCGCTCTAAACTGAAGTCGAATACTGGAGAGTATGTTGGGACGAACGGGATGATGCGCTTCATAGCGGGTAGGTATAGCAGAGGCCTGACATCAGGTGGGATGATTGGATACGTCATGGATGGAAAACTGGATGCAGCCATACCGGCCGTTAAGAAAGCAATAGAGAAAGACCGCGAAGATCTTCGTCTTGTCTCTGGAACCAGCCTGCATTTTTCTTCAATGATGCATAGAAAACGAGCGGTCAAGGAAACAAGGCATAATCTTATGAAACGGAAATTTACAATCCATCATGTGTTTCTCGCAGTGTGACCTTTGTCTCGACGGCCTCAGGGAAGATGCGACACGTCAACGATGTCTCAACTTTCGCATTTTGTAACAGGCGGCCTGTTTCGATCTATCAAGAAATGGTCTCACAAAAACAGTTCCTTTAACTTTTGTTTATCGGTCTTTAGAAGCTCAGGCGTTCCGGAATAGGCAATTTTGCCCAGTTTGATCGAATAGATATGATGGCAAATCTCTAACACCTCGCGGACCTTTTGCTCCACGATCAGCACGGTCACGCCGAATTCATGGTTGATTTTCTGGACGTGGCGCATCATAAATCTGACCAACCTCGGCGAGAGACCAAGAGACGGCTCATCCATGAGGAGCAGTTTTGGATTGGTGATCAGGGCTCTGCTCAGGGGAGAGAAGAGGGTTGCATCTTAACGGGCTGTTGCCCAAACAAAAATTCCTTTGAGTGGTCATTAAAACGTTTTAGACCAAGCGAAAAGGGATTTGGGCTACAGCCTGTTGATCTGTGATTTAAGACCTTGCGAAGATCGATCCTTATAAGTGAAAGAAGTAAAGAAGGGGACATCCCAGGTTGAATTATTCTCTCAGTATTTTCTTGACCGTATTGGGAATGGCAGATGGAGAGACTCACGGATGGCGTGCCGGTTCTGCTAATAGTCTAGTAGGGGGGTACGAGAAAGCGCCCCTCTCCCCAAAATACCCTTGCCCCGCTTCATCATGATCCCTTGCCACGGATGCCCTTCCTTGCCGTGCCTATGACACGAAACACCACAGAACCTGAAATTCCATAGTAAATTAGCTGGTTACGGTCAACAGGAAACCAACAGGCCCTGGCGGCTGAGGGATGGGTCTGAAACAGGACAGGGTTCATCAGTCAGTCTATTTCGATTCGTCCTATGCCTTAGTGTTCTAATTCATTATTACGGTGACGTATTTTATGTGCTATTTTGTTCACCACGGAGGCACAGAGGGCACAGAGAGTTTTTCTTTTTTGCCCATCGGGAGACGACGATGGACAAAAACAACCTACCCTTACGGGAAAAAAATAATAGTCTTTGCTCCGCCTGCGGACTTATGTTTTTCGTTTGCCACCGTCTCCCGGCAAACGAAAAAATTACATCCCATCGTTCTCGGTGTCTCTGTGGTGAACATATCTTTTGGCTAATGATATAAATTTTCCTCGTTTCATTGACGATCTACCATATGTCATCATAGTTATGAAAACGTGTACTTAGCAAGAAAGATGCTCAGGTGGGTTCAGAGTTGGCTTGCCAGGGGTCAATAGCTTGACACATTGGCAGACCGCAAATAGAATCCGCTCGCATTTCCATACTCACATATTTTAACAAAGAGACTCTAATCATTTGGAACTATTGAGAGAATTGCCTGTCCGCGCTATTAGGGCATGATTCCTGCTAGCTAGAAGAGGAGGAGTTGAGTATACGTACATAAAATGAACGCGATCATTGTCAGCGATCTACATATAGGATGTCGATACTTTTTATATCAGGACTTCGAGCGCTTTCTCGGAAATATTTCTGAAGATCATGAACTTATCCTGAATGGCGACATCATCGACAACCCCTATGCGAAATTAGAGCCGCCACATCAGCGGATCCTGGACCTTATTGAGCAAATCTCTTAGCGCCAGAGAGTCGTGTGGGTGCGGGGG
>JAUWMM010000245.1 GCA_030613145.1 Desulfobacterales bacterium
GGATGCTATGGGAGTTCATACAGGCGATTCCTTTTGTACCGCGCCCATGCTCACTATTGATCCTGAACTGCAAAAGCGTCTTCAGAAATGGTCCTATGATATTGTAGAGGCTATCAGAGTAATTGGCGGCACCAACATCCAGTTTGCCCATGATCCCAAGACCGGCCGGGTGGTAGTGATCGAAATCAATCCGAGGACCTCTCGCTCTTCCGCCCTTGCCTCAAAGGCTACCGGTTTTCCTATCGCGCTTATCTCCTCCATGTTGGCCGGGGGTATGACACTAGATGAAATCCCGTACTGGAGAGAGGGTACCCTGGACAAATATACTCCGTGGGGCGACTACGTCGTGGTCAAGTTCGCTCGGTGGGCTTTTGAGAAGTTTGAAAATGCTGAGGACAGGCTAGGCACACAGATGCGGGCTGTTGGCGAGGTCATGAGCATCGGCAAGACTTACAAAGAAGCCTTCCAGAAGTCGATCCGATCTCTGGAAAACGGTCGCTACGGGCTTGGGTTTGCCAAGGACTTTCATGAGAGGTCTCTGGATGAGCTGATGGAGCTTCTGGCCGAGCCTTCCAGCGAGCGACAATTTATCATGTACGAAGCACTAAGAAAAGGTGCCGGTGTGGGCACTCTTTATGAAAAGACTTTTATCAAGCCGTGGTTTATCGAGCAGATGAAAGAACTGGTTGAGCTGGAAGAAAAGGTGCTCAAATACAGGGGGAAAACGATACCTGACGATCTTTTGGAGCAGGCTAAAAGGTATGGGTTTTCAGACCGGTACCTATCACAGATTGTCGGCATCCCTGAAAAGGATATCAGGCAGCAGCGCACATCTTTGGGTATGGTCGAGGGGTGGGAGCCTGTACCGGTCAGCGGCGTAGAGGATGCGGCCTACTATTTTTCCACCTACAATGCGCCTGATAAGGTACCAACAAGCAAGAGGCGCAAGATAATGGTCTTGGGCGGAGGGCCTAATCGTATCGGACAGGGGATCGAGTTTGACTATTGCTGCGTTCATGCCGCCTTTGCGCTTCGTGACGAGGGGTTCGAGTCGATCATGGTCAACTGCAACCCAGAGACGGTTTCAACCGATTACGACACCTCCGACAAACTCTACTTTGAGCCGCTTACGGTAGAAGACGTGTTGAGCATATACGAGAAGGAAAAGCCCGAAGGAGTAATCGTTCAGTTCGGTGGGCAGACGCCTCTAAATATTGCAAATGAACTGGCAGAGGCTGGTGTCAGGATCATCGGCACGTCACCTGAAACCATAGACCTGGCTGAGGACCGTGACCGCTTCCGCAACATGATGGCCACTCTTGGCATTCCCGAGCCCGAATCCGGCATGGCCAGCACCCTGGGTGAAGCCCTTGGGGTAGCCGAAAGGATAGGCTATCCCCTCATGGTCAGGCCCTCATATGTCCTTGGAGGACGGGCCATGGAGGTGGTTCACGATGAGGAGATGCTCAAACGCTATGTAGCTGTGGCCGTGGACGTGTCGCCTGAGCGGCCTATCCTGATCGACAAGTTCTTGGAAAATGCCATTGAGGCGGAGGCAGACGCCATTGCGGACGGCACTGATGCCTTTGTGCCTGCGGTCATGGAGCATATCGAACTGGCTGGCGTGCATTCCGGAGACTCTGCGTGTGTGATTCCGCCGATCAGCATCCCTGCCAAGCACATTGATACCATTTACAGGTATACGAAAAAAATTGCGGTGGAGCTCAAAGTCGTAGGTCTAATGAATATCCAGTATGCAATAGCAAACGACATTGTCTACGTCCTTGAGGCCAACCCGCGTGCCTCTCGAACCGTGCCTTTGGTATCAAAGGTGTGCAACATCCAGATGGCTCGAATTGCCACTCAGATAATGTTAGGCAAAAAGCTTTCCGATCTCGACTTGAAGCCCAGGACAATCCCTCATTTTGGCGTAAAAGAGGCGGTCTTCCCCTTTAACATGTTTCCGGAGGTTGACCCTCTTCTGGGGCCGGAGATGCGATCTACAGGTGAGGTCTTGGGACTCGCCGACTCTTTTGGGCTGGCTTTCTTCAAGGCCCAGGAGGGCGCACAACAGAACCTTCCTTCCGAGGGGTCCGTGCTGATCACCGTGTCTGAGAGGGACAAACATGCCGTCTTGGAGTCGGCCATGCAGTTAGACAAGCTGGGCTTTGAGATCAAGGCCACTGTAGGGACCCGCAAGTTCCTTGCCGACCACGGTATTGAATCCGAGGCCATCCGCAAGATGCAAGAAGGCCGGCCCAATATTGTTGACGGGATAAAGAACAAAGAGATTCAGCTAATCATCAATACACCGAGCGGCAAACTGAGCAAACACGACGATTCTTATATTCGCAAGGCAGCTATTAAATACAAGGTTCCATACATTACCACAACAGCTGCGGCCACGGCCGCCGCCAAAGGTATTGCTGCTAATCGGCAGGGCCATGGCCAAGTGAAATCCCTTCAGAACTACCATAGAGATATTAAGTGAATTCTGAATACAAAGAAGAAGAAAAGAACCTTCAATCCGCAATCCGCAAAGGATGTGAGGACTAGTCGATGAAGTCATTGCAAGACAACTGTGGCGTTTTTGCTCTGTATTCAGACACCGAATGTGTCCATGACATTTTTCAAGGGCTTGATTTTTTGCAACACCGGGGCCAGGAATACTGCGGCATTTCCACCTTTGATGGCAACATCCGCCAAGTCACCCATTACGGCAAAGCGGCGAATACATTTAAATATGAAGAGTTGGAATACTTAAAGGGGACTTGGGGTATCGGGCATGTGAGCCTCTGGGAGCGACAGCCAGCAAGGTGGCAGTCCCAACTGGGGGAGATTGCCGTGGCATTCAGCGGCAACGTCTCCAATGCTGATGAACTGATCGACGATATGAAGGGGCGGGGTAAGGCCTTTTTCAAAGGTTATAACATTGAGATCATTGCCAAGATCATTATGGAAGAACAGAATGTGGTCGCTGGCATTTGCGCCCTTTCCAAAAAGGTAAAGGGTGCTTACTCACTTATAGTTTTGAGTGGGGAGGGCATTTATGCGGCACGAGATATTTATGGATTCCGACCACTCGTTTTGGGGCGGGGGCCCGGCAGGTACTCTGTTGCATCAGAGTCACGTGCCATACAAAATCTTGATATGGAACTTGTCCGAGACGTCCTTCCGGGGGAGGTAGTGCTCATCAATGATAAGGGGTTTCAGACCCTGGCACAGCTTGATTCTCCTCGCAGGGCCCATTGTGCCTTTGAATGGGCCTATACGGCGAGCCTCGATTCCATAATAGATGGTGCCTCTGTCCAGCAAGCCAGAAACCGATTGGGCGCGAGCCTGGCACAACGGGACATGGACGAAGGTGGGTTGGAGGCAGACATGGTTGCTGCGGTACCAATGTCCGGGGTCGGCCATGCCCTTGGATACCATAAACGATCCAAGATCAACTACCAGGAGGTGTTCCTCTATAATCGGTACGCTGACCGGAGCTATACGCAATCGAATCAATTAGCCAGGGAAAAGATGGCAAAGCGTAAGCTCTCGGTCTTACATTATGCAGTAAGAGGCAAGCGAATTATCCTGTGCGATGATTCGATCGTCCGGGGCACCCAGATCCTCCACAAGGTGCGTGACCTAAAAAAGTCGGGGGCCAAAGAGATCCACGTGCGCATTGCCTGTCCGCCTCTTATGTATCCCTGTGATTTCGGCATCTCCACCCGGAGTTACGAAGAATTAGCAGCCCGAGGGTATATTAAGACAGGCAATATCACTTCCATGGAACAACTCAGTGACCTGGAGGCTCGGATCGCCAATGAGATCGGCGCTGACTCCGTGAAATACAATAGCCTAGATTCGTTTGTGGCGGCCTTGGGCATCCCCGTAGAGGATCTCTGCTTGAAGTGCTGGGATGGCTTGGATCCTACGTTGTGATACCGGATTTTGTTGGAATTGAGGAAAAAGGTGAAAGTTGGGTC
>JAUWMM010000254.1 GCA_030613145.1 Desulfobacterales bacterium
CTGTATCTCCGTTTGCCCCGCTATCAACCATGGGGATCATCTCACCCAGCGAGGCCCTGAGGTCGTCGCAAAGCACTCCAATGTTCGTGACACTGTAAGTGGAGGAGGTTACGGTCGGCGCGTTGTAAGTCGTTGCGTAACCGGCCGCTATCCATGCGGTATTACCGCCGTCAAGCACCTTCAGTCTTGACTTGGGGAATCCCCAGTATCGGAAGGTCCAATAAGCCCGCGTGGAGTAAAAATGGGATCCGCCGGTAGTAAAGACAATGGTTGTGTTTTCATCAATACCTAAAGCCTGGATCACGGAATCCATTTGACCGCCGGTGGCCACCATCGCAGCGGCATCGGCTACACCTTCCAAACGGAAGTCTCTAAGATCGCCAGCGGCAACCCTACAAGCCCCGGGAATGCGTAAGGCAGTGGAAGTAGTTCCATAGTCAAGGATTACCACTTTCTCCCAGTCTTCTTCATTGTTGACAAGGCCCTGGTTAATCCACCCCCTTAGGGTGGCCGCGCTAATCAAGGACGAGTCGGTCTGTGTGGCAGTCGGCTCGTCATAACTGTCGGAGCCGCAGCCCCATATGGAGAGCGACGTCGCCATGATGAGCATGAAAACCAATGAAAGCCTAAATCTGTTTTTTCTAGAAATTTCTTTTCTCACGCTTGCCTCCTTTCTAACAATTAGTGTTCTGCAAATGGAATAACTTATTTCCCCCAGAAATTTCTTTTCTCACGCTTGCCTCCTTTCAAAAGTAATTGATCACCCGCAAAGCGCGGGACATTTATTGGCCCTTCAAAGAGAGACTTTCATATAGTCTCCCCAGTCTTTTCAAACCTTGTTAGAAGCCATTTCAAAACCCCATCTATCGCCCGATGGCTGTGTTAAGGGCCTCTTCAAAATGCTCACATACTCCCGTGTATGCTGCGCTTTATCATCGGCCCTTGCCTTGCCCTCAAACGCAATCTGAGGTTTTGAAATGGCTTCTAGGAAGTTTTATTCCCTGACAGATTAGACATCCGGGAAGATAATACTTCAAGGGCTTTACTCACTTGCTCGTTTACCTCTAAGCCTTGATCAGCCAATATCCTTGCTGCCGTTGCACATGAGTCCCGAAGCTCAGAGACCATTATCTCCAGTTCATGAATGGTCTGAGCCGCAGTGTTTTCTGTCACGTCCATTGCTTCACGCAGATCACAGGCATCCTTTCTCAGCGATTTCAAAACACAGATTCTCTGCAAACGAAGCATAAGCTCGTCAAAGTTGACAGGCTTTTGCAGGTAATCGATAGCCCCTTTTTTCATGGCCTCAACGGCATTGTCTACCGTGGCATGACCTGTAATGAGAACAACCTCAGTCTCATTACATTTGATCTTGGACGCATCCAAGACATCAATACCGTCCATGCCGCCGGGCATCATCAGATCAGTAACCACCACATCAAAGCAACGCCTTACAACAAGCTCCACCGCTTCGTTGCCACTCTTAGCAGTCTCGCCCTCGTAACCTGCTTTCACAAGGCGTTTTTCTATGACGTTAAGTGTCACTGGATCATCATCAACGACCAAAATACTTAGTTTGTTCATGTCAAAATTCCCCGGCTATGGATTAGTTGATAAAAAACCGAACTCAAATATATCTTGGGTTCAAATTTGTGGCAGACGTTCATCAGGGATTCGGTAGCGCCGACGATCAAATAACCATCCGCTTCCAGCACGTCGCCTATCTTATCAAAAAGTATGGCTCGGCCTTCCGGAGTAAAATAGATGGCGACATTTCGGCAGAAGATGATATCGAACTTGCCAAGGCTAACGATCGGTCTCATAAGATTGTACTTCTTGAAAGTAGCTAAGGCCCTTAGTTCGTCCTTGATCTTCCAAACATTGCCATTGCGAATAAAATATTTTTCAATCCTCTCTTTAGAAAGCCCCCGTTCAATCTCAAATCTGTTATATTGGCCGTAGCTGGCCTGGGCAATGGCCCTACCGGATATATCCGTTCCGAGTATTTTAATATTAAACTTGTTCAGGTCCGGCAAGAGCTCCTTTAATACGATAGCAATGCTGTATACCTCCTGTCCAGTGGAACAGGCGGCACTCCAGATCCGGATAGGGGTTGAAAAAAGGCCTGAGGATTGACTTCGCCTCTTATCAATCAGGTCACCAAGGATTTTTTGTTTCAGCAGTTCAAACGGGACAGTATCCCGAAAAAATGATGTTTCATTTGTGGTAATTTCAGCTATGATCTCTTTTTCAATAGTCCCTTCGGTATCCCATTTGGCCTTCATGTGTAGCTGACCATATGAACTGCAACCGTATTTCTCAACCAGTCCGCGAAGTCTGCTTTCCAAGAGATATGCCTTGCTCTGATCGAGAAAAATGCCGCATATGTCAGCTACGTATTTTGATAAAACTATAACTTCCTCAGGAGTTATTTTCATCATTTATCAGAAGGATTAATCCAAAAATGTTAGATCTTAACCGTATTGGTTATCTCTGCTGAAATCTGATCAAGAGGCGCAATCACATCCACGATTCTGGCGTCAATCGCCTCCTTGGGCATACCAAAGACGACGCTGCTCATCTCGTCTTGTGCGATAATTGTAGATCCGAGTTGCTTCATGAGCTTGACACCTTGGATGCCGTCCGTGCCCATGCCGGTCATAATAACCCCGGTCGCGCGGCCCACATAATGCCTGGCCAATGACCTGAACAGGTAATCAATAGAAGGCTTGCAATGATTCTCAGGAGGATCATCCGTGATCCTGATGATCCTGCTTTTTGCGTCTGCACCAGCTACAACCTTCATCTGTTTGCCTCCGGGAGCAATGAAGACGATATTTGGGCGAACCGCCTCCCCATCAGCCGCCTCCTTCACCTTTAGTGCAGACTTGGAATCTAGGCTCTTGGCCAGAGCTTGCGTGAAAACAGCAGGCATGTGCTGAACGATTAAAATGGGTACATCTATGTTGGCCGGAAATTCCGGCATAACCTCGGACAAAGCTTTGGGACCGCCCGTAGAAATACCAATACCCACAACCTGAGATTTTGGCATTGCCCGGCCGGCAATAATCCCCATCCGTTGAACCACACTTTTTTTTCCCTGCCCCGACGCTTCCCCTGTAAGGCCGGATTTCCCTCTCAATATCCTTCTTATCTCCTGACGTCGGGTAAATGCCTTCAGCATGGGGAAAAGGCTATCCTTGATGTCCTTTCTGTTTTCCTCCATGGAACCGCTGTCCGGCTTTAGAATAAAATCGAACGCCCCTAACTCCAGGGCATTCACGGTTATTTCCCCCCCTTTTGGGGTAAGGGTGCTGAGCACGATAGCCCCGACATCCAACGAGTGTTCTTGGATACTTTGCAAGACCTCCAAGCCGTTCATCCCAGGCATCTCAATGTCCAAAATCAAGAGATCAGGGTTAAGAGAGGTAATACGAGAGATGGCAATCTTGCCGTTATTGGCCGTACCAACTACGTCAACGTCAGGCAGTTCAGATAAGATCTCGCTGACGATTTTTCGATAGAAGATGGTATCGTCAACTACTAGGACTCTAAGTGGGTTATAATTTATCATTTATCTCTTTACGTTCCGAAAACCATTCCGGTTGCAATGCCTCTATAAAACCAAACATATCAACCATCAGTGTAGTGTAATCACCGATAATTGCAGAACCCATGATACCGGGCTGCTTGAGGGTGTTGCCATCAATCTCGGCAGCTACCTCCATAGCGTCCACGGGTCCGGTGGCCAACAGGCCCATCTCCCGGCCACCAAGCATAAAAACAATTGCTATAAGTTTTTCCTTGTTCGCTAAGGGCTTAACCTCAGCCACCTCATCAATCGCAAACAAGGGCAGA
>JAUWMM010000235.1 GCA_030613145.1 Desulfobacterales bacterium
GGCGTCGCAACTCCTTCTAATTTGGGAAAACCCGATCGACTTTGACGTTGCGGTGGAGGATGCCTTTCCTTGACATACACGCCATGAATGCGTAAATATCCTTGACCTTTTCCGTCACCCACTAACATGACGACTCGACGATTGACCATAATAGCGGCCATCGCTCTTTTCATCGGTGCGGCCGGATTCCTGGCTTATCGATACCTGGCCCCACAAGCGCCTGGAGTAGAGGAAGACTCTGAAGCAGGCCCCCGCAGGTTTCGGCTGGAACCAACCAGGGTAAAGGCTCACCTCTACTTTTCTGATGTTGATAACAGCTCTCTTGCGGCTGAAGATCGCATCCTTGCGTTGCCTGATAACGTGGTTGAGCGTGCCAGGGTGATGGTCAGCGCCCTCATTGACGGTCCAAAGGCCGCCTTGACTCCGACACTTCCGGCGGAAACAAAGCTCTTGGCCCTTCATGTTACTGAAAATGGCACTGCTTATGTCGATTTTAGCCGAGTGATCAGTGAAAAGCATCCCGGGGGGAGCTTGTCCGAATTGCTGACAATTTTTTCTGTTGTAAATACGCTCTCACTCAATATACCTGAGATAAAGGCCGTAAAGATCCTCATAGAGGGCCGAGAGGCCAAAACATTGGCCGGTCATATAGATATCCGGTTCCCTTTTCGGCCCAACTTGCTGATGGTGAAGTAGGTCTATGGAAAAAACAGTGCCCACTGAGAAGATACGCAATATCGGCATCATTGCCCATATTGACGCAGGTAAGACCACTATCACAGAACGTATTCTCTACTATACGGGTCGATCCTACAAGATGGGCGAGGTCCACAATGGTGAGGCCGTCATGGACTGGATGCCGGATGAACAAGAACGCGGAATCACCATCACCTCGGCAGTGACAACTAGCCACTGGAAAGGTGCTGAAATCCACATCATTGACACACCGGGGCATGTCGATTTTACCATTGAGGTGGAGCGGTCTCTTCGAGTTTTAGATGGAGCAATTGGCGTATTCTGTGCTGTTGGGGGTGTGCAACCCCAGTCAGAGACGGTCTGGCATCAGGCGAACAAATACCGTGTGCCCAAGATTGCCTTTGTTAATAAGCTGGATCGTGCTGGCGCTGATTTCTTTGGAACCGTTCAGATGATGCGTGATCGTCTGGGCGCCAACACCCTTGTCATGCAGATACCGGTGGGGATTGAGGAATCCTTTCAAGGGGCAATTGATCTGCTGGCTATGAAACAACTCATCTGGGATGAGGAGACCCTGGGGGCTACTTTCAGGGTCACAAACATTCCAGAAGGATTAATGGAAACGGCCATCGAGCACCGGGAAAATCTTGTTGAATCAATAGCGGAGATTGACGATCAAATCATGGAAGCCTATCTTGCTGAAACCCCTCTGACGTCTGAGATCCTTATTCCCAGCATCCGAAAGGCCACCACTTCCCTCAAGCTTGTTCCTGTTTTTTGTGGCGCTGCTCTCAAGAACAGGGGTATACAGCCGCTTCTTGATGGTATTGTTGATTTTCTCCCGAGTCCTCTGGACGTGCCGCCCGTAGAGGGGATAGACCCCGACACAGGGCAAGTGAAGAAGGCCGACCCTTCGGATCGGTCACCTCTATCCGCTTTAGTGTTTAAGGTTATGATGGACCAGGGCCGTAGACTAAGCTATGTGCGGATCTATTCGGGCCGGCTCAACACAGGCGACGAAATTTTCAATCCTACTAAACAAATAAAGGAAAAAGTGGCGAGAATTCTTGCAATGCACGCCAACAAGCGCGAGCGGATTAGTGAGGCGCGTGTTGGAAACATAGTGGGGGTTGTGGGCCTGAAGAAATCGGCTACTGGCGACACCCTTTGCGATCCGTCAAATCCTATTGTACTGGAACCGATCGATGCTTACGAGCCTGTGATCTCTGTGGCTGTGGAGCCCAGGACGCATGCCGATCAGGAAAAAATCGAGCAGGCACTTAGCAAGTTGGAGGCTGAAGACCCCACATTTCGGGTCAAGTATGATGAGGACACCGGGCAGATTGTCATCTCTGGTATGGGAGAGCTTCATCTTGAGATCCTGGTGGGTCGTCTAAAGCGTGAGTTCAATACACAAGTCAATGTGGGCAAGCCCCATGTTGTCTGTAAGGAGACCGTGGAGTTGGCAGCTCAAGCAGCTGTCGTATTTGAAAAAGAAATTGGAGGGATACGACACTTTGCCGAAGTCTTGCTTGAGCTGTCACCCAGAGAGCGTGGAAAGGGAAATTCGTTTGTAAACAGCCTACCTGACGAATCGTTGCCGGCGGAATTCGTTCCGGCTATTGAACAGGGTATAATGGAATCGTTAGGAAGTGGCGTGCTCCTGGGATATCCTGTTGTGGATGTGGCGGTTGCCCTGGTTGGCGGCACCTACAAAGAATCTTCTTCCAGCCAGTTGGCTTTCAAGGTCGCCGCCTCCATGGCTTGCAAGGAGGGGCTTCAAAAGGCAAAGCCGCTTCTTTTGGAACCAATCATGGCTGTGGAAATCCTGGTCCCTGAAGCCTTCATGGGGGACGCGATCGGCGATATTAATGCACGGGGGGGCAAAATTGAGCACCTAGAACCAAGGGGGGAGATACAGATCGTAGACGCAACAATACCTCTCTCTAAAATGTTTGGCTATTCAACAGCCCTCCGTTCTGCCACCCAGGGACGCGCGACCTATACCATGCATTTTTCTCGTTACGATCGTGTTCTTGAACCTCCGAAAGCTCTTTGAGGGCCTTCTCAATGGTCAGTCGCCTTTCAGTATCTTTGGCCAGCAAATTGAGGGCACGATTCAGGTGGAACTTCGCATTCTTGAATCGTCCTCTTTCCTTATAGTAGATTCCGAGGTGGTAGTGGGCCTCTCCCAGGTTGCCGAGCTTTCCGTAGGTTTCCCCTAAATAATAGGTGCCGGGTAAGTAATAGGGTGCAGTCTTCACAAGGATCTTGAAGCTGTTCAGGGCACTTTGCAGATCCCCCATTTCCGTTTGAGCTCGCCCCAAGAGAAACCATCCCTCCGGGTCTTTTGGACTGAAGGCAAGGACCCCCTTCAGGACCTTCAAGGCGCTAGCATAGTCGCCCATGTGAAAATAGGTCTTGCCAAGATCCCGGACAATGTCCGAATCTAGAGGGCGCAATTGCAAAGCCCTTTTTAGGTTTTTCACTGCCTCTTGCCTCTTACCGTCTCGGTTGAGGACAAGCCCTTTGCCATAATATGCCAAGGCGTCTTCAGGGTCTTTTCGGAGTTGGGAATCAAATATGCTGTGCGCTTCCTCAGCATCGCCGTAAATGGCGATCAACTTGGCGCGGACTTTGCCGAACTCTGCAGGATCTACAGGGCGAACCGATTGGGCCGCTCCCGGGTGAGTCTCTATCCAGGTGTCAAGGTAAGCCATCCTGGCTTCAATGGCCGGGTGGGTGGTTACATAAGACGGGATATGTTCAGGGCCGAACCATCGTTTGGCGCGTATCTTTTGTAATACCTTCAGGAGCCCTTCACCGCCGTATCCGGCCTTGGTCAGGTATTTGAGTCCGACCTGATCGGCTTCCTCCTCGTTCTCGCGGCTGTACTTGAGGGTAAGGGACTGGCCGGCTGCAATGGAGCTCGTTGTAATGGCACCCGCGGCCGTGGCGCTTCCGCCCAAAAAAATGCCGGCCAGAACACCGGCCAGCGTGGCAAGGCCGATTTTTTTGGACCGCTCTATCTGTTCGGAGATGTGGCGGCATAACACATGGGCAATCTCGTGGCCGAGAATGCCGGCCAGTTCTTCTTCACTTTCCATGGCAGCAAGGAGTCCGCTGTTGACGAATACGTGGCCTGCAGGCGCGGCAAAAGCATTGTAAACATCTTCCTTGACGACGTAGAAATGAAAATCAAAGGGTGGGGACGGGAGCTGTGCCACAATGTGCTGACCTATCCTGTTGACATAGTTTATGATAAGCGGATCTTCAATGAGTACAAGATGCGTCCTGACATAGAGCATGAGTTTCTTGCCCAGCTCCTTTTCCTCCTTTGTCGTCAGATAAGCATGAGAGGAGGAAAACGGATATGCTTCAGAGCTGCTTCTTATGACAATGGCTGTTATGAAAAGTGCGACTACGGCTATTCTTGCAAAGCGCATGGTAT
>JAUWMM010000174.1 GCA_030613145.1 Desulfobacterales bacterium
GCTCACCACAGCGCTGATTGACAATGCTGTCAGGATGGATTTTTTCAGGCAACTGAGCGGACGACGTTTATTTTCCGAACTCCGCCAGATTTTGGAGGAAGACAGGCCTGTCATGGCCCTACATCGCCTGCACAAATACAATCTACTGAAAGTGATACATCGGAAAATCGTCTACAAGTCGGCTATGGAAGCGCTACTCCATTCGGTTGAAAATGTTCTCGCTTGGCACAACCTGCTATTTTTAGAAGAACCATGTCGACATTGGATAGTCTACCTTCTGGCCCTCACGAGATCATTTGACCAAGAGGCTGCGACGGCGTTATGTGACCGTCTCGAACTTACCCTGCGGCACCGGAAAATTTTGATCTACGAAAAGACAAATGCAGAGGAATGTCTAAAATGGATGACCTCTCAACGAATCCTCAAAAACAGCGACCTATATAAAAAACTTCACCCGTTTCACATAGAGACCCTGCTCTATGTCATGGCAAGCACACCTCGCACCTCGATCAAGCGAGCCGTTTCCGATTACGTTACCATGTTAAGATCAACAGAGACATTGCTTAATGGCAATTATCTCAAAGAGATAGGCTTTACACCCGGCCCTATCTTCCGTAAGATCCTGGATAGTCTTCTTGATGCACGCTTAAACGGCGAGGTAGAGACGCTCCATGACGAAGTAGAATTCGTGCAAAAAAACTGGAAGGTTGGTTGATTGATGTTTCAAGGCTTTGATCTTAATAAATTGGTCGTCATGATTGTGCCGCTGCTGTTCGCGGTCACGTTTCACGAAGTGGCCCATGGCTGGGTGGCCTATCGCCTGGGTGACCCTACAGCCAAATGGTCTGGAAGGTTAACTCTTAATCCTATAAAGCATCTTGACCCCATGGGCTCCTTTATTCTCCCTTTGATGCTTTTCTTTTTCAGGTCACCAATTATTTTCGGGTATGCAAAGCCGGTTCCGGTCAATTTCAACAATCTGGCCAACCGAAGACGTGACATGATTCTGGTGGCTGCGGCCGGCCCAGGAACCAACATGTTATGTGCCTTCCTGAGTGGCCTGTTGTTTAAACAGTTGATTCGTCTCAGCCCTTGGTGGGGCAAATCGATCTTTTCAGGCGTTTTCATGGATCTGGCAGGCATGCTCGAATTCAGTGTGGTCATCAACGTTATTCTTGCCATATTCAACATGATCCCCATCCCACCCCTTGACGGCGGTCGGATCCTGACAGGCCTCCTACCACCTGCTCAGGCCGCTCAACTGGCACGCCTCGAACGCTTCGGAATTATTATCGTCCTCTTCTTGCTCCTCACCCATTCGCTGGACTGGATCTTTGTCCCTGTCTTGAAGCTGTTTCTCAGAATTTTTCTGGGCGGCGCAATGTAGAATCTATGACAAACGATGCCGGCAATTTTTTTCTTGGCATAGAATCCCCAATAATATAATAAAATCGCCTACAGCAAGGACTGTTGCGAGGAAGAACCTGGAGACAGTAAAGATGACTAAGAAACGAATCTTAAGCGGTATGCGCCCCACCGGCCCACTCCATCTGGGCAACCTGCACGGGGCCCTGGCAAACTGGAAAAACATGCAGGACGACTATGATTGTTTCTTTTTCATAGCCGACTGGCATGCCCTGACCAGTGATTATGAAATGACAGGCCCCCTTCAGGGTTACGCCTTAGATATCTTCATGGACTGGTTAAGCGTGGGACTTTCACCGGACAAATGCACCCTCTTTGTTCAGTCGAACATAAAAGAACACGCCGAACTCTTTTTGCTCCTTTCTATGATCACGCCATTGCCCTGGTTGGAACGAAATCCCACGTACAAGGAACAGATAGCGCAGTTGAAGAACAAGGACCTTTCCACATTTGGCTTTCTAGGTTATCCTGTCCTTCAAGCAGCCGACATTATCATGTACAAGGCCAATGGCGTCCCGGTCGGGATAGATCAAGCGCCCCATGTTGAGCTCACGCGGGAGATTGCACGGCGTTTCAACCATTTTTATGGTGATATTTTCCCAATGCCTGAGACCATACTCACCGAGACATCGAAGATCCTCGGTATTGATCGTCGCAAGATGAGCAAGAGTTACAACAATGCCATCTTCCTTTCAGCCTCTCCGGAGGAGATCCGAAACAAGGTCGGCCAAATGATTACGGATCCACAGAGGGCACGACGCACAGACCCGGGGAACCCTGATATCTGCAATGTTTTTAGCTTTCACCGGTTATACTCGGACCAGCAGACCGTGCAGTCCATTTATCAGGAATGCCGAAAGGCCCAAATCGGGTGCGTGGAGTGCAAGCAGATGATGGCCGAAAACCTGATCATGGTCCTGGAGCCTGTTCGTGAAAAACGGGCCTACTATGAGGCCCACCCGGATACAGTCCGGGCGGTTATTGAAGACGGCGATCAAAAGGCGCGAGTCGTCGCCCGTGAAACCATGGAACAGGTTAGAGAAGCTGTTAAGATATAAACCTGGGTTGAGCGGTTCAACGTTCACGGTTCCCGGTTGAAGAGCCCCTGGCCCAGACCGGGACTACATGGGCACCAAAATCATCTTGGGATGTCGCGCCAGGGCAGGCCTAACTGGCTGTTAGCAAAAGGATGACGCGTCAATAGGGACGAATGTTATGTTTTACCCAATGGGTGAAAGAGGCTAATCTGAGCATTGTGTTATAAAGTTAAGGATATCACTAGACTATAACCTTTGAACCCTGGTCGCCTCTGGCGCCGCCGAAGGCGGGTAAACCTTGAACCCTGAACCTGGAACCGATCACTTTAGGATAAAATATAGTTATCCATAAAGCCCAAGTTGGTGGAACACAAACCAGCCCGCCGGTGGCACATGCGTGTTGGCATATTCGCTTGAACTTACCTGCTTTCGTGATTAACTCCTGTTTTTTTGGCCCGGGCAAGATATCAGCTTATGGTGGAAAAGATAGAAGATCAGGCACCTTATGAAGTGCATCTGGGAGATCTTTTTGATGGTCCCATGGACCTTCTGGTGCACCTTGTTAAGAAAAACGAGGTGGATATCTATGACATCCCCATTGCTTTGATTACCCAACAGTATATGGAATACCTGGAATGGATGAAATCCATGAACATCGACCTGGCCGGCGAGTTCCTGGTCATGGCTGCCACCCTGACCCATATCAAATCTCGCATGCTGCTGCCCATACAGGGAGAAGAAGTCGACGACGAGGACCCTCGCATGGAGATTGTTAGGCCCTTAGCCGAATTTTTGCAGTTGAGGTATGCTGCTGAAGACTTGCTGGAGCGGGATCAACTAGACTGGGATGTGTTTGTCCGCACAGATCTTGATGACGCAAAGGCGTGGCCTGAGGGGGAGCCAGGGGACCTGATACAGGTAGGCCTGTTTGAACTCATCGACGCATTTCAGGAAATAGTGAAGCGGGTATCTCCGGCATATTCATGGGATATTACACCCGACACCATCTCAGTGAAGAGCAGGATCTCTCAGATTACAGACATTCTGGAGGAACGGGGGTCCGTGTCCTTTCAAGAACTCTTTGAAGCACAGGCCGCTAGGCTAGATATCATTGTTACCTTTCTGGCTGTTCTTGAGATGGCTAAATTCCAGCTGATACGCATTATGCAACACGTTGAATCAGGGATTATCAGGATTTTCTATGGATAATTTAAAGGCCATTGTCGAAAGTTTGCTTTTTGCTTCAGATACACCCCTTACAATAGATAAGATAAAATCCGTTCTGGAAGTCGCAGACCGCAAGGCCATCCGGGAGGTCCTCACCAGCCTGACTCAAGAGTTCGAATCCGCCAAGCGTGGCTTTTTTTTGAGCGAGGTCGCCGGTGGATTCCAGCTCCGAACCCGTCCGGAGTACCGCCAGTGGATCAGACGACTGAAAGAGACCAGGCCGGCTCGCTTGAGCCGGGCGGGTATGGAGACCCTTGCAATCATTGCTTACAAGCAACCCGTGCTTCGCAGCGATGTAGAATACCTGAGAGGGGTAGACTGCGGGGGGACACTCCGGACCCTTCTTGAACGAAGGCTGGTTCGCGTTTTGGGCCGCAAGGATTTGCCGGGCCGTCCAATGATATACGGCACTACCAAACAGTTCTTAGAGCTCTTTGATCTTAAGGATTTAAATGATCTTCCCTCTCTGAAAGATCTGAAGGATCTGGATGAAATATGGCCGAGCGACTCCAGGTAGTCTTGGCACGTGCCGGTGTCGCCTCTCGACGACAGGCAGAAAGACTGATCCGCGACGGCCGTGTTACGGTGAACGGACAGGTGGTCCGCAAGCTAGGCACTCAGGTCGTCTGGGGACAAGACGCCATACGTGTAGGCAACCGCCTCATCAGCCGGTTAGAGCCCAAGGTTACCATAGTACTTAACAAGCCAAAACGTGTGATGACCACATCACATGATCCCAGGGGGCGTCGCACTACAGCTGAACTTGTCAAGAAAGTCAAGGCACGTATCTTTCCGGTGGGACGACTCGATTACGACACCGAAGGGCTCCTGATCCTCACGAATAATGGAGAACTCGCCCAGCACCTTGAGCATCCCCGCTACGGCATCCCCAAAACCTATCAGGCCAAGGTCAAAGGTATGCCCGCCGCAGATGCCTTGCAACGTCTAAGATCCGGCATCACGTTGGACGGCAGACGATCTATGCCGGCCCGGGTAAAAAAAATAGGTACAACCGGCAAGAACACTTGGCTTGAGATTACCATAAAAGAAGGTAGAAACAGGCAGATTCGGCGGATGTGTTGGGCCGTGGGCCATCCGGTCCTGAAATTGAAGCGCATATGTTTCGGTCCGATCCGGTTGGGCAACTTGAAACCTGGACTCTACCGAGACCTGACGCCCGCTGAAGCGAAAAAACTTCAAAAATACTTTGACCAAGCCGTGTAAAAAGGAAAAACAAAAAATCCTTGACTTTTGACCTTCACAAACCTTAACTAGAAACGAGCAACGGGCGGTTAACTCAGCGGTGAGAGTGCCATCCTCACACGGTGGAAGTCCGCGGTTCAAATCCGCGACCGCCTACCATCAAAATCAAGGGGTTACGGCCTTGGCCGGTAACCCCTTTTTATTTCTGCCACTATTTCGCCGCCATGTTTTTGTCATGCGTTTTCGGTCAAGCGCTAGGCAGGAATTCCCTTCTCGCTAAAGCCTTCCCT
>JAUWMM010000285.1 GCA_030613145.1 Desulfobacterales bacterium
TTCTTTTTGGAGTGCGTGGCGATTTTTAAACTACTAGGTCGGCCTTGGCACAACCGCCACAGTACGTCCCAAAAACAATACCAGCCATCCAGGCGAAAACTCCAAAACCACGCGATCAAAGCCGTGTTGATCTGCACGCCGGGAATTGTACTCAGGATTAAAAGGCAACGATTGGCAAGAAAAGGAGGATAGCGTGATGAAAGAAAAGGTACTGGTAGTAATTTTTGCGGGCCTGTTCATCATCTTATTGTACGGAGGCTGCGCCCGGGAAGGGTTTGTCAGAAAGGCTGCAGTCATCCCTATCGTTGCGGGAGCCGGTTATACAGGAAATAATATCTGTCTGGAGTGTCACGACGACATGGTCGGGTTCAAAAAAACCATCCATGGCCGGATCGCCGATTTTGAAGTGGTGGGCTTGAGTAAAGGATGTGAATCGTGTCATGGCCCTGGAAGTATCCATGCGGAAGATGAAGATCCGGCAAGTATCATAAGCTTTAAAGATATATCCAAGGGTGAAGCTTCGGCAGTATGCCTAAGGTGTCACACCTCCGGGAGCCTTATGGATTGGCAAGGAAGCGAGCATTCCCTGAACGATGTTTCGTGTATCGATTGCCACCGGGCTCATTCCCGCACTAGAAGGCTTTTGGCTCAGTCTGAGCCTAAGCTGTGTAATAATTGTCACCAGGATATCCGGGCAAAGATCTTGTATCCTTCGCACCATCCCATCAGAGAGGGAAAGATGGTGTGCAGTGACTGTCATCAGGCCCATGGCAGCTTTTTGACAAACCTCAAGACTGAAGAAAGATTAAACGATCTTTGCTTCGAGTGTCATTCCGCCAAACAAGGCCCTTTTGTGTTTGAACATGAGCCGGTGGTAGAAAATTGTACTATCTGCCACGATGCCCACGGAACCGTGGCTAACAACCTCCTTGTACAAAATGAGCCTTTCCTTTGTTTACAGTGCCACCAGTTCCATTTCCATGCCGGGAAAATCGGAGGGGAAGGTACGAGTACCGATGTATACGGCAGATCTGTTACCTCCAGTTCTCAGAGTATGACGATGGCGTATACTACCAAGTGTACCCAGTGCCATTCTGAAGTCCATGGCTCAGATCTACCTTCCCAATCAGTGCCCGGTCAGGGAGGTGCTTTGACCAGGTAGTTCTCTTGTAATTGATTCACACACGAAGACAAGAAAAAGGAGGTTACTATGATGGCAAAAAAGATATTCGCTCTGCTGACTGTCCTTGTTTTTCTGGGAGCTTTCACTTTTCCTGTTTGGGCGGAAGGCGACGAAGATGCCGAGTTTGATGTTGAGATTGGAGTCGGCTATCATGTAACCGATTATGACGATTATCCAGGAAAGATAGGAGAGTACGAAGTCCTTGATCATGAGTCCACCGGACCGGATTTTCATTTCTCCGGAACGGCGCAAAAAGAGGGCTTGTATCTTGATTTTTCCGGCCGCCATCTTGAGGACAATGATCATGAATACCACTTCAGTGGCGATTATCGCCGTATTCTGAAGCAGGATTTTAGCTATGATCGTTTCCAGCACTGGCTGGACCATGATGACCTGGAAAATCTCTCAGCATATGGAGTCGGTGGTGCCGCACATGTTGTGACAAGTCATGAAGACTTTGATGCGGGCAAGGATTATATCATCAAGCGCAGCGAGGAAAAAAGCGATACAGTCCTGAATCTTCCTTTTCTTCCGGGAACCCAACTCAACTTTAACTACCGCAGGCAGATGAGAGAGGGTCATAAGCAGTCTTTAGCTATAAGCCACTGTGGCTCTTGCCATGTCACAAGCCGGGCAAGGGCAGTGAATGAAGAAACGGAAGATTTCAAGGTAGGGATCACGAAAAAGCACAGCTGGCTGACCGTATCGTACAACTATTTCCACCGGGAGTTTAATGAACGCGGTGACACCCCTGTAAATGCATACGATGACCCGACACATCCAAATGGAACAAGTGGCGACATTTTTGATGACCGCGTGCAGTACGGGGATGAAACGCTCCCGTATGACCTTGTACCCAGCATAGAAAAAGACTCCCACATCGGCAAAGTTAGCGTAAGGCTCCCCGGGAATACCACGTTTTTTGGATCTTATGTCTATTCGAACGTGGAAAACCGTGACAACGACCTAGAGACCGATTCAGATACCATAACTGCCAGAATCACCAATAACCTTATACCAGGCTTGAACCTTAGCGGTAAATTCAGATATCTTAACATAGATAACGATGATGTTTATGTCGATGTCAACGAGCCCCTATCCGTCGCAGGTCCTAACATTGGCAACCCATGGAATAATCCCGGAGCTGCGTATAACAGCTTTGATCCTGATTTCATCAGAGAATCAGCCATGTCCCGGGATGTGACCACACTGGGTCTTGATGCCCGTTATCAACTGCTCAGAAAAACGTCTCTCAGATTAGGCTATGAATGGGAAAAGATCGATAGGGATGACTACGCGGTAGATGAAGGTGGGGAAACAGAAACAGAAACCGATACTGTTAGGGTAGTCTTAAATACCCGTCCTCACCGAAAGGTGAAGGCAAGGATCGGCTATAAGTGGCAAGGTATTGACAACCCCTTTAACAATTTGAATGGCGCTTACGAAGATGTTACATTTGCAGGCACAGGGAGTCCTTTTTCCGGCACGCAATACTGGGAAAGGCAGGCCGCGAGAACTGCCGATCTGAGCAACCAGCCTACGGAGGTCAATGAGATAACAGGGGATCTTACATGGTCTGTCCTGCACAACTTTTCTTTAACTGCGAACTATCGTTACACAGAGAAAGAAAACGATGAGACCAATTATTCAGACTGGGCGCAGGAATCACATGTCCCCTCTCTAAGCCTGTGGTATGCCCCTATACCCAAATTAAGCTTTAACTTTTCCTATATCTACGACTGGACAGAGACGGAGACGTTTACCAGTATACCAGTTTTTGACGGGTGAGCTGGCGGTATCACTTGGGGCCAGTCTGGCTCGTATAAAGAGGATGCAGAGTATGAGTCTGAAACCCATACTATTGTTCTGGCAATAAACTACCTGCTCAATGACAGGTTGAATCTCTCCTTTACCGGTACTTATACGGACTCTGAGGCTGAGATGGACCAACTGAGGAATTATAGTGGGCTTCCTGAACCACCCGATTACGACTACGACCTTTCCACAGTACACACTTATTCTGATCTGGATATTCGGCAGATCGATCTTTCAGTAGGAGCCGACTATCAAGTTGACGATAACTTTTCGCTAGGTCAAGGGATAACCTACCTCCGAAATGAGGACGATGAACCCTATCATTATGATGGTAATGGAGATGCTTGCATATACAATGACAGCGTGTCTTACATGTTTTA
>JAUWMM010000304.1 GCA_030613145.1 Desulfobacterales bacterium
GGCGATATTGATGGTGATGGAAAAGATGAAATAGTCGTTGGCCTGGGGCCCGTCCACACTGATCCGTCTATCCCTGGCGGTTTGTTCGCAGTCGTAGCCGACGACTACACCCATCTGGCATGGGGTAAGATAGACTGGACCGATTACAACTATGTTAATGGTGAAAGCTGGTCGGCCTGTGTCGATACTGACGGCGATGCTATCTGTAACATCATCATCGGCCTAGGCTCTTTGATAAGTTACACTGGTCAGTATGAAGAAACAACAGATGCCGGTGAACTTGATGTCAGCGGTTTGAGAGATACTGGAGGCGACGACGATGGATGCTTTATTGCTACGGCGGCCTTTGGTTCAGCAGTCGAAAGTCATGTTAAAGTCCTCCGCGCCTTCAGGGATACCTATCTTATTCCATATGCTCTTGGGCGCATCTTTGTTAGAACCTACTACAAATACTCACCGCCATTGGCACAGTTCATTGCTAGGCACGAGATATTGAAAGTCGCAATTAGGATTGGCCTGTTGCCCCTAATTGGACTCAGTTGCTCAATGCTTTATTTCGGGCTGGTAATTACTTTAACTATGCTTGTTGTTCTGCTTGGAACACCAGTTTTCCTTGTTTCGTTTTACCGATGGAAGTCACAAGGCTATAAGTTAAATAGCTAACTAGCAACACAAGGCAAAGCCTTATCGCATAAACATCAAAGGCAGGCTAATAATGGTCTGCCTTTTTGTTTATGTCCAAAAGGCTTGGCCAATAACAGTGGGAATATGCGGATGACAAAGAGTTGGTTTTTGATAGACTTGCCGCTTCTTGACCGGAAAAAGATATACTACTTGTCGCACCAATAAAATTAAGATATTGTAATGAACAACCAGACCATGGAAAAAGATTTTGAATATGATATGAAGCCTATTGTTGCCATTGTTGGACGTCCCAATGTGGGCAAGTCCACACTCTTTAACCGAATTACTCGATCCCGCAAGGCCCTTGTAGATGGTTCTCCTGGAGTAACACGAGACCGGAATTACGGGGATGCCCTGTGGGATGATGTTGCCTTTACACTGGTTGACACCGGGGGGTTTTCTGATTTTGAGTCAGAAGAATTCGGCCACCTGGTCAGATACCAGGTGATACAGGCCATAGAAGAAGCAGATGAAATTGTCATGCTTTTCGACGGGAGGCAAGGGCCCACCCCGATCGACACAGACCTGGTTCACCTACTGCGCCGATCAAGCAAGCCCGTCTTTTACGGGGTCAACAAGATCGACGGGCCAAGGCACGAATCGGTTCTATCTGACTTTTACGTCCTGGGTGTGGGTCCCCTTTATCCTGTTTCTGCTGAAGACGGATACGGCTTGCACGATCTTATGGATGCCTTGACCGCCGTTTTACCTCGGAGTACTCCTGAAGCCGCCTCACACAGGATAAGACTGGCAGTCATAGGGCGCCCAAATGTGGGAAAATCCTCCTTAATTAATCGCCTCCTGGGAGATCAGCGTCTTTTGGTTAGTGAAATACCGGGTACCACCCGGGATGCTGTTGATACGATTTGCAAGGTTAACAACAAGGAATATATATTAATTGACACCGCTGGAATCCGAAGAAAAGGACGCGTGCGAAAGAAGCTGGAAAAGTTCTCGATCATAAAAGCCCTTAGGAGCCTTAATCGATGTGATATTGCGCTTGTCATGATAGATGCCGTTGAAGGGGTGACAGACCAGGATGCCAACATTGCCGGTTATGCCCTGGAACGTGGTCGAGCCTGTATCATCCTTTTGAACAAATGGGATCTGATTGAAAAGGATTCCAAGGCTGCAGAGCAATACGTGAATGCTGTTAAAGACCGCTTAAAGTTCCTGAGTTTTGCTCCAATGTTGACCATTTCGGCTCTTACCGGTCAGCGGGCGTTTAAAATTTTCGACTGGGTGGAAAAAGTATACGGGCAATACACTACACGCATCAGCACAGGACGGCTAAACAGGGTATTTGAAGCTATCATTAACCAACATCAGCCCCCTGTATACCGTGGAAGACGCATTAAGTTCTACTATGCGACACAGGTGTCTGCCGGGCCTCCAAGATTTGTTTGCTTTGTGAACTTTCCGAAAGGTATTCATTTCTCATATGAACGGTACGTAATTAATAGGCTTCGAGAAAAGCTTGGGTTGGATGGGACTCCTATCCGACTTATTTTTCGAAAACGGGAAAAGAAATGATAAGATCACGAAAGCACCATCTAATCACGTGTCTACTCGTAGTTGTTTTGGAAGCACTTAAGTGTTCAAGAAAATGGATCTATTTAGTCAATCCGAAGAAGAAATAGAAGAGACTGCCCGTCCTTTGGCAGAGAGAATGCGACCGAAGACGCTTGAAGCCTTTGTAGGTCAGGTCCATCTTATTGGCAAGGACAGTTTGCTGCGTCGGGCCATAGACGAGGACAGGCTGTTTTCCGTGATTTTCTGGGGGCCTCCGGGTTCGGGTAAGACGACATTAGCCCGTATCATGGCCGGCGAGAGAAAGTCTCATTTTGAGACTTTCTCTGCCGTGCTTTCCGGGGTGAAAGAGATCAGGGCGGTCATAGATGAAGCCAAGGCGCAACAGCGCTACCACAAGAAAAAGACAGTCCTGTTTGTTGATGAGATTCATCGGTTTAACAAGGCCCAGCAGGATGCCTTCCTTCCACACGTAGAAAGCGGCCTGATCACGCTGATTGGCGCAACGACTGAAAACCCCTCTTTTGAAGTGATTTCCCCTCTTCTTTCAAGGGCGAGGATATTGGTACTCAAGCCGTTTTCTGATGAGGAACTATCAATCATCATAAGGCGGGCTTTAAGCGATAAAGAAAAGGGGCTTGGGGCACTCTCATTACACGTTGAACCGGATGCCCTAAAACATATGATCTGGACAGCAAACGGAGATGCCCGCACAGTCCTGAACAATCTGGAGGCGGCTGCATCTCTTGTGCGGGAAAAGGATGTAAGGGAAAAAAAGATAACACTTGCTGTAGCCGAAGCTGCCTTACAGATGAAAGCCCTTCAGTACGACAAACACGGCGAAGAGCACTATAACCTTATTTCAGCCTTTCA
>JAUWMM010000130.1 GCA_030613145.1 Desulfobacterales bacterium
CTTCTTGAAAATTGATGGTCTTCTTTCACCATTTATAGCCGGGTAAGAAGCAAAGAAACACTATTAATAATGAGACCTAATGGAATAAGAGCGATAACCCAATCCTTGAATACTTAAGAAAAGGTAAAGAATGAGTTGGTACCAGCTTGACGTAAAAGAAACATTCCAGGAGTTGAGAACCTCTGAGGAAGGATTGACTGATGCGCAGGTTAAAGAACGTCTGGCCCAATATGGACCGAACATATTTGCCCAGGAAGAGAAATTACGCAGACTGAAAATTCTTCTTCATCAGTTTCAGAGTCCACTGATTTATATCCTCATCATTGCTGGCATTGTAACATTCCTTCTCCGTGAATACATAGACACCGGTGTCATTATGGCTGTGGTGATCCTTAATGCAATTATCGGGTACATCCAGGAATTCAAGGCAGAGGAGAGCATGAGGGCACTTAAAAAGATGGTCCTCCCAAAGGCAAGGGTGGTGAGAGAAGGCAAGGAGAAAGAGATAACCGGTGAGCAACTTGTTCCCGGTGACATTGTAGTAATGGCATCCGGTGGCAAGGTGCCGGCTGATCTTCGTCTGTTCAAGACCATTGAGTTGAAAATTGAAGAAGCCGCGCTGACTGGCGAATCGATCCCTGTCGAAAAGACAACCTCGTCTATAAAAGAGGCTAATTTGACGCCTGGTGATCAGATAAATATGGCCTTTATGGGGACAATTGCTGTGAGCGGAAGAGGAAGGGGCGTTGTTGTGGAAACGGCAACCAGAACGGTCCTGGGCCAGATCGCAGAGCAAGTCAGAGAAGTATCGACAGCTAAGGCTCCGGTCCAGGACAAATTGGAGCGATTTGCCAAGCTTATAGGCATAGTTGTCATAGGGTTTTCCAGCGCTGTCTTTGGAATAGGGATATGGATGGGTGCAAAGGTATCAGAAATGTTTATGGTGGCTGTAGCTACAGCTGTGTCAGCCATACCTGAAGGGCTCCCTATTGCTGTAACTGTTGCCATGGCTATTGGTGTGTCCAGGATGGCAAGACGCAATGCCATTGTCAGAAAATTGCCTGCTGTCGAGACCCTGGGAAGCACTACTATCATTTGCTCTGACAAGACAGGAACCTTGACCAAGAATGAGATGACTGTTAGGCTGATTTATGACGGACAGCACACATATGAGGTCACAGGGAGCGGATATGAACCAAAAGGGGAGATACTTCATGAGAAGTTGCCTGCTAAAACAAATGAGCTGAGGGATCTCCAATATGTCTCGCGGATAGGGCTTCTTTGTAATGAATCAAATATCTATCAGGAGGATGGTGAGTATAAGGTTGATGGAGATCCTACAGAAGGAGCCCTTATTGTTGCTGCGATGAAGACTGGCCTTAATCCGGTTGAAGAAAGGGAGAACTATCCAGAGATAGCGATTTTACCTTTTGAGTCCGAGCGGGGTTACATGGCAACCCTTCATAAGCACGCAGATAAGAAGTTTATCTTTGTGAAAGGTGCCCCTGAGAGGGTACTTGATATGTGTACCGATTGTCTGACTGATGCAGAGCTAAAGAGTAAAGAAATCTTAAATGTTTGCAAAAATTTTGCCCAAGAAGGTTTGAGAGTTCTGGCCATGGGTTTTAAAGAAGTTCTCCCCGACATGGAAGAACTTACATACCAGGATGTGGAATCGGGGATAATCTATGCAGGATTACAGGGCATGATGGACCCGCCAAGACCTGAGGCTATTGAGGCGATTGAAGGATGCAAGCAGGCAGGCATTAGAACCATTATGATAACCGGTGACCATGCCATCACTGCCGTGGCAATAGCAAAGACACTCAGAATAGGGGAGGGTGATCCTAACGTACTCACTGGTAAAGAGTTGGAAGCGATGAGCGAGGAAGAGCTATTTCGGAGGGTTAAAGATGTATCGGTCTATGCAAGGGTTTCCCCGACGCACAAATTGATGATAACCCAGCAGTTATTAAAACATGGTGAGGTGGTAGCTGTAACAGGCGACGGCGTTAATGATGCTCCGGCCTTAAAGGCGGCCCAAATTGGTATAGCCATGGGTAAGACCGGTACTGATGTGGCTAAAGAAGCATCGGATATGGTCCTCGCAGATGACAACTTTGCCACCATTTTTTCTGCGGTGGAGGGGGGAAGGGTGGTTTATGACAATATCAAGAAGGTCACTCTCTTTCTTGTATCATGTGGTCTTGGAGAACTGCTGGCCATCCTTGCAACAATAGTAATGAGACTTCCCATACCTTATATCCCCGTACAAATACTTTGGCTGAACCTGGTAACAAATGGTCTGCAGGATGTTGCCCTTGCCTTTGAACCGGGGGAAAAAGGGGTTTTAAGAAGATCTCCAAAGAGTCCCAAAGAAGGCATTCTCTCGAGTCTTATGATTCAGAGAACTTTTTTAATGGGAACCGTTCTGGCTTTAGGAACATTGTTCATTTTTATATCAGACCTTAAGTCGGGAGTGCCCTTGGAGAGGGCGCGCACAGCCGCTCTCACTACCATGGTCTTTTTCCAGTTCTACCAGGCACTAAACTGCCGCTCGGAGACGCGATCCATCTTCAGGATGAGTCTGCTAAGCAACCCGTTTCTTTTATTCAGCATGATAGCTGCCTTTTTTGCGCAACTTGCCGTCCTTTATGTGCCAGCCCTTCAGTGGATTTTCAGGACCGTGCCACTCTCAATGATGGATTGGCTGAAGATAGCAGTGGTAACGGTGACAATCATAATTGCTGTCGAGATAGACAAATGGATTAGGAGAAGGAATTGAATAACATACACGATTTGCGTATATTAACAGGAACATTGTTCAATATACCAAGGAGACAGGCATGAAACGTTTCAGGGATATCCTTTTGGTCGCTGATAGTAAAACAGAGGGGGAAAGAACCCTCAAAAGGGCGGTCTCCCTGGCAAAGAACAATCAGGCACGATTGACGGTGGTGGACATTGTTAAAAAAATGCCAGGTGATATGCAAAGGCTGTTCAGATCAAAGCACCTTGCAGATATCCAGGATATTATCATTCAGGATCGGCTCAAGCAACTGAAGCATCTCATCGCTCCTATCAAGGATGAAGGCGTCCAGGTCACTGCCAAAGTCCTCCTCGGCAGACCGGTCATTGAGATTGTTCGCGAGGTGTTGCGGAACAAACACGATCTGGTGATGATAGCTGCTGAAGGGAAAGAAGGGCTTAAGGGGATGCTATTCGGCACAACCACCCTGCGCCTGATGCGCAAATGCCCGTGTCCGGTCTGGGCAATAAAATATGCAAAACGTTTACGATTTGCGCGGATACTGGCTGTGGTTGATCTGGTTTCTTCTGATGATGTGAGGAGTGCTCTCAATGCCAAGATTATGGAATTAGCATCTTCATTGGCCCAATCGAAAGAGAGCGAACTCCATGTAATCCATACATGGACCCTATATGGTGAAAGCATCCTCAGGAATCGTGTACGACTGCCCAACAATGAAGTGAATAAGATAGTTCATGAAACCAAGAAGATGCATAAATTATGGTTTGGAGAACTCCTGAAGAAATATGCCCCAGGGATCCCAAACAAACAGGTACATCTCTTGAAGGGAGAGGCCGGAACATTGATTCCTGAACTGGCAAAGAAGAAACGGATCGAACTCATTGTAATGGGCACTGTAGGCCGAACCGGGATAACTGAGTTGCTCATAGGTAACACAGCCGAAAAGGTTCTTCTGCAGGTAAATTGTTCAGTTTTAGCAGTCAAGCCGGATGGTTTCATATCGCCTGTGAAGCTGGACTAATTCCTTGGGCAATACTGAAAATATGCAAACGAAGGCAATTCGCTTTTAGCTTAAACCGCCATTTGAAACAAGAATCATGTCGTTTAGAATGAAATTAAATACAGTCCTGCGGCGATACTTCTTGAGTGGAATCCTTGTTATCGTGCCGCTCATTATAACCTATATGGTTCTGCGCTTTCTTTTCATAAAGGTTGATGGTATCCTCTCGCCTTTCATCGCCGGGCTAATAGACTATAAAGTCCCCGGACTTGGAGTGGCTGCTACTATCATATTGATCTTTCTTGCAGGTTTGCTCACGGCTAACGTAATCGGTTCCAGGCTTTTCAAAATCTGGGAGATATTCTTGATCAGGACGCCTCTGGTGCGGACGATCTATGGCTCCTCCAAGCAGTTGATTGAAGCCATTACCACCAGCGACAAGGACTCCTTCAAACAGGTGGTGCTGGCGGAATTTCCTGCCAAAGGGATGTTCTGTTTGGGTTTCTTGACTCAAGAAATCAAGACGAATTTCGGCGATGAACCCACTGATTTGATCGCTGTATTCATTCCCTCCACTCCCACCCCCTTCACTGGGTTTACCTTGCTTTTCCACAGGGAGAAGGTGCCCCCTTTGGAAATGACCGTGGAGCAGGGAGTCAAATTCTTTGTCTCGGGTGGAATAACCGCTCCAGAGATATTCTACCGCAAGGACATTAAGGTAACAGGAGAAGTAGACTAAATACCCATCCAAAGCTTTGTTTTTGATGCTTGCTGAACTCAAATCCATAACGGCTGCCACCGCAAAAGCCAAAGCCCTCTCTGCGATCCGGACCTTACCCTCCATAGTCTTCTCCGCCCTGGTGATCGGCCGGGCAGCGGAGACAGCGCAGTTTTTGGCTTCTCAAGATGAGATGGTGACCCCAGCACACATCCGGGATGCAGCGGTATAAAAGAAAGAGGAAGTTTTGATGTCGAGCCAAATCCTATTGTGGATTGCCTTTAACATTTTCGTGCTGGCGATGCTGGCTTTGGACCTGGGGGTTTTCCATCGTAAAGCTCATGTGGTTAAGATCAAAGAAGCGCTCGCATGGAGCGCTTTCTGGATTGCGTTGGCCCTTCTTTTCAATCTGGTAATTTACTTCTGGCGCGGACCGGAGACGGCGCTCGAATTCCTGACCGGTTATCTAATCGAGAAGTCTCTCAGCTTAGACAACCTCTTCGTCTTTTTGCTGATCTTTTCATACTTTCGTGTGCCGCCTCTTTACCAGCATAAGATCCTTTTTTGGGGCATTCTGGGTGCATTGATCATGCGGGCTGTCTTCATCCTCACCGGCATAACCCTGATTCAAGAGTTTCACTGGGTCATCTATATTTTCGGAGGCTTTCTGATTTTGTCCGGCATCAAGATGGGTTTGCAGAAGGACAAAGAGATTCATCCGGAAAGGAATCCGGTGCTCAGACTCTTCCGTCGATTTATGCCTGTCACGGATGGCTATAAGGACAACAAGTTTTTCATAAAGAGAGCAGGGCGTTACCTTGCCACGCCGTTGTTCGTTGTGCTGCTGGTGATTGAGACCACAGACGTCATCTTTGCGGTAGACTCTATCCCGGCTATCCTTGCCATCACACTGGACCCTTTTATTGTGTATACCTCGAATGTGTTCGCTATCTTGGGACTACGAGCGCTCTACTTTGCATTGGCTGGACTTATGCGGTTGTTTCACTATCTTCATTATGGGCTCTCCGCCATCCTGGTTTTCGTGGGGGTTAAGATGATACTTGTCAACATCTACAAAATTCCGGTTGCCCTTGCATTGGCTGTGATAGCCAGCATTCTACTTATCTCCGTGATAGCCTCCATTATTCGACCTCGCAAGGAAGAGGTGGTCCCAACTTCAACCCATCCTCAGGGAGAGAAAACGGCACCCGACCGTGAACATCAGAGCTAAGCATGGACCATGCTTTTTCATAAGGGAGATGTGATTCCACTGAACATCACCTTTGCGCAAGGGACAAGATTCTTCGTCTCTGGAGCAGTCGCTGTCCCAAAGGAGCTAACCCCTAAGCACATATCTAAACTGGCGAACGAGGATCGATTTAATTTTGAGAAGTAATTCTTATATGTGCTTTCCGGACTCAAATCAATAAGCGCCGCCACCGCAAAAGCCAAAGCCTTCTCCGCCTTCTGGACATTTCCCTCCATCATTTTTCCTGCTTT
>JAUWMM010000094.1 GCA_030613145.1 Desulfobacterales bacterium
CTTCCGGTAATTCACGCGGTGCCCTCGCTCTTGATTGGGCCTCGAGCCACGGTGCGTAAAAAAATTGTATGAAGGTAAAAGGGAGCATGCCGAGCAAGAAAACAATCCCGGACATAAGGACAAGCAATGTAAAGGCTTTGCCTAAATCGCTTGCAAAAGTGATATCACCGAAGCCAAGGGTGGACATCACCGTGAGAGTCCAATAGAAACCTGTAATCCAGCTAAATTCTCTATCTTCAAAAACCATTATGAAATGAAACAGAATACTGTATATTATGACAATAACCGTTAAGGCTAAAAGAAACTTGTACAGGAGTTTGAGGTTTCTCTTCGTTGTCCTGCTTCGAACAAAGTAAATTACCTGGGCGGGAATAAATTTCATCAAAAAGAGCCTCCACACAATCTGGCCGGTATCACAATAAGGCACCGCCGGTTACTCAAATCGCCTCTGCATAGTTCCCTGTTTACAATTTTAATCCACGAAAGGAAAGGGGTCACCCATAAAGACCCACATAAAGACACAATGGTTCTGCTTGGACTCATCGGCCTCGTGGTTTCATCGTCCGTCCACTGAGGGCCTCGACAAAGGGGTTGTTATGCGGAGTCGTCCCTCTCTTCTTAGGCCTGCGTTCCTTGTCACTGTTCCCAGACCGTTTTGAGCTTCTTGTTTCCTTTCCATTTGACTGGTCCGAATTCTTTTTCATAGAAAGAGAAATCCGCTTTCTTTCCAGGTCAACACCAAGTACAGTCACGGTCACCCTCTGGTTGACTTTGACTACCGTACGGGGATCTTTGACAAAGCGGTCAGCCAGCTGGCTTACGTGGACTAAGCCGTCTTGGTGAACTCCGATATCCACGAAAGCACCAAAGGCCGTAACGTTTGTGACCACTCCAGGCAGCTTCATCCCAGACCTGAGGTCTTCAATTGTTTCTATGCCCTCTGTAAAGTGAAAGCCTTCAAACTGCTTTCGGGGGTCACGACCGGGCTTGGCAAGCTCAGCAAGGATATCAGTTAGAGTAGGTACCCCCACCTTGTCTGTTACATATCTTTGCAAATCGATTCTTTGTCTGAGTTCCTCATCTTCAAGCAAACCGCTCACTTCACAGCCGAGATCCGCAGCCATGGCCTCCACAATGTGATAGGATTCAGGATGAACTGCGCTGGCATCAAGAGGGTTTTTACCATTTTTGACGCGAAGGAAGCCTGCCGCCTGCTCAAATGCCTTAGGGCCAAGGCGTGGCACTTTCTTCAAATCCTTCCTGGATGTCAGCGGACCATTCTCATTCCGGTAGGCGATTATATTCTTTGCCAGCTGAGGACCAAGACCTGAGACGTAGGTGAGAAGCTGTTCGCTCGCCGTGTTGACTTCCACACCCACAGCATTGACGCAGCTTATGACCACATCATCCAGGCTCTGCTTCAGTGCCTGCTGGTTCACGTCATGCTGATATTGCCCAACGCCAATGGACTTAGGGTCTATCTTTACCAGCTCCGCCAAAGGATCCACGAGGCGTCTCCCTATGGAAATCGCTCCTCGAAACGTGACGTCCAAATCAGGAAACTCAGCCCTCGCTACTGCAGAAGCTGAGTAGACTGAAGCACCACTCTCATTAACCATAACCACGGGAACATTGCGGGGAAGGCTTAGGCTCTTGACAAACGCTTCGGTCTCTCTTCCCCCAGTTCCGTTTCCTACGGCTATGGCTTCGACTTCGTAAGTGTTAAACAATTCCCCGAGCTTTGCAGCCGCGTCCTTCTTGGCATGTTCGGACTGGAAAAGATACACGGTGGCCGTCTGGAGCAGTTTGCCTTGGCGATCCAAAGACGACACCTTACACCCTGTCCGAATACCTGGGTCAATGGCCATGACATTCTTTTGGCCAAGCGGCGGCGCAAGGAGAAGTTCCCGAAGATTATCAGCAAATATCTTTATCGCTTCCGAATCGGCGCGCTGTTTCGTTTCCACGCGGATCTCTGTTTCCATGGAACGACAGAGAAGCCTCTTGTAGCAGTCGTGTACAGCGGCCTTTACTTCTTGTGAGGCAGGCCCTGTGTCCTTAACGAACATGGACTCCAAAAGAGCCAATGCTTCCTCCTCAGGGGGCTCCGCCCGCAAAGTCAGAAACCCTTCCTTCTCTCCCCGCCGCATAGCCAGTATTCTGTGAGATGGTGCCTTAGTTACGGATTCTTCCCAATCGAAGTAGTCCCTGAATTTGGCGCCCTCTGTCTCCTTGCCTGCGGTGACCTTCGAGCGGAAAGAAGCCTTCTTCATAAACAGAGCCCTCATCTTTTCGCGGGCTTCCTGGTTTTCGTTCACCCACTCCGCAATGATATCCCGGCTGCCGGCCAGGGCATCGTCTACTGTCTCAATTCCCTTTTCCGGGTCAATATAGGCACCTGCCTCGGCAACAGGGTCAGTGTCCTCTTTTTGTTCGAAAATGAGTTTTGCAAGAGGTTCCAGTCCCTTTTCCTTGGCGATGGTTGCGCGTGTGCGCCGTTTTGGCCTATAGGGCAGGTAGATATCCTCCAAAGTGCTTAAGGTATCCGCAGCCAGAATCTTTTCTTTCAATTCGTCTGTGAGCAACTCCCTTTCTTGGAGCGATTTCAGGATGCTCTCTCGCCGTCTGTCCAATTCCTCTAATTGAGCTGTTCTGTCACGGATTGCGGTTATAGCCACCTCGTCTAAGGATCCGGTGGCCTCTTTTCTATATCGAGCAATAAAGGGCACCGTGCCGCCGTCTTCGAACAGGCTTGCTGTTGCCATGATCTGTTGAAGGCTGAGGTTCAGTTCGTCAGCGATCTTTACAGCATGTTTTTCGTTCATCGTCCCTCCAATTTCCATTCGTGTTCCTTTCGTATCATGACTCTCCGATAATTACACCCCATAATGAAGCACCCCGCAGCCCGCGAAGCACTGCCGTCAGGAAGAACCTGCGGGGAATGCGCTCGCTGATGCGGTTCAAAGAAAAACGGATGCTGTGAAAAAAAACATTGCCATTTCCAAAAAAACCTGTATTGTACCCGGTTGACTGCGTAACACCTTGGCGGGACTGTTCCTGGAAATAGGTATTGACACATCCTGCCAATGAGTCTTCATCGATCACTCACTAACCCTCCCTTGCTCTCAGCAATCCCGTGAAATTGCGGTGGCACGACTGGTTGGCGGCGACGATGCATTTATGCCAGTCCATCATCAGTGCTGCTGCCGAATATCGCATTCAGGCCATTTGGTTGTCCTGCGGCTTGCACTGTTACCCCTAATCACGTTTCTATCTCGGAACGGCCACCGCGCGTGGACTTGGGCCGACATTGCAGCCCTGGGTCGAGCGAAGTTGAAGTCTTTCGCTTTTCCCCGGTTCGGAGCAGCTCTTGTCGCATTGCGGAAACCACCCGTTTCTGAATCGGAAACAGAAGGAAACGATTATGTCTTTTAAAAACTTGAAGTTAGCTTCGCCCATCCTGAAAGCCCTTGACCGATGCGGGTATGCCGACCCTACGCCGATCCAGGCCCAGTCTATCCCAAAAATCCTGGCCGGCCAGGATATTATAGCCTCTGCCCTGACCGGCACCGGCAAGACCGCAGCCTTCATGCTGCCGATTCTGCAACACCTGAGTTCTCCTGGTCCGGGCCAAAAATACGCCCCGCGGGCGCTCGTGTTGACGCCTACCCGAGAGTTGGCTGAGCAGATCACGCAGTCGGCTCGCGTTTATGGCAAATACCTGCGTGTCAAGAGCGCTACCATTGTGGGCGGAATGCCGTACCACAATCAAATCAAGGCCTTGTCCAAGTCACTTGATCTGGTCATCGCAACCCCGGGACGTCTGCTTGACCTCTTGGGGAGTGGACATATCAAGCTCACAGGTCTGGAACTACTGGTGCTGGATGAGGCAGACCGTATGCTCGACATGGGATTTATCGAGGACGTGGAGAGAATTGTTGACTGTGCACCACCTGAACGCCAGACGCTCTTGTTTGCTGCGACACTGGACAACACCATCGTCAAACTGGCACGGCGTATCCTCAAGAATCCGGAGCGTGTTGAAAGTGAATCCACAAGAACCACCCATAAATGTATTGAACAGCGTCTGCATGTGGTCGATAATCTCCGGCATAAGCACCGTATGCTGGAGCACCTCATCGCTGATTCGCACTTGACCAAGGCGATTATCTTTTCGGCTACGAAAAAGGACGCTGATCATCTGGCCCAGGAGCTCTACGCCGAGGGCCATGCCGCAGCAGCACTGCACGGGGATATGAGACAGAGTGCTCGAAATCGCACTATGAGCAACATGCGGCGGGGGAAGATCAGGCTCTTAGTTGCCACCGATGTTGCCGCACGAGGTATTGATGTAGCCGGTATCAGCCACATCATCAATTTTGATCTCCCAAGATGTGCTGAAGACTACGTTCACCGCATAGGCCGCACCGGCAGGGCCGGCGCCTCAGGTATCGCCATCTCTTTTGCGTTGCCTGGAGAAGTCAACGAGCTGTCGCGGATTGAACGCTACATTGGCCGGACTCTGCGCCGACATGTCATCCCGGGGCTTGAACCCACTCGGTCGCTGCGGCACGCCACGGTGAAGAAGAAACACCGACGGCAGCCACAGGCACAAGGGAACGGACGGAACGGATCCAGACAGCCAACCTTCGGCAACAACGGGAATACCATGCCTTCAGGGTCTTCCAAAGGCAGGAATTGGACATCGACAAAGGGAGAAAGGCACATCACCATAGAACACCGCAGGAGCAAGGCAAGCCGGCAGGCAAGGTGGACGAAGTGAGCGATGGACCAGAGAAGCTGATTAGAAACATTGCGATCATCGCCCATGGTATAACGTTTGACGTTTGGGGACGTGACGTTTTAGTGGAAAAATTAGAACCGGAGGAGTAATCATATGAAGATTGTCTTTGAGAAGGAAAAAGAAACCAAGAATACAATCAAGTACGCGGAAAAGCCTAACCCCGGTAAGCCACCTGTTATCGGTACGCTGTATGTTCAGAAATGGTTTGCCAGTGATCGGGAAACCATTGAAATTGAAATTCCCGAAGCAGAGGAAAGTGAAAGTTAAAGGAATCTTGGGGACAAGGCTGTCAAGAGTGTAGCCCTCTGACCCCAATGCTGCGCACCAAAGAACCCTACCGATCGGTTTATAGCTGCCACGGCGGTGATCTACGGCCTGCGTTTGATGCCCCTCGATGGACAGCTCCGTTCTGCAACACAGCACTCAACCTACGATGTCTTCCAACCGTTTGAAGCTCCCTGAAGCTTGCTGCAGGGAATCTTCAAACGCCTATTCCTTTTCGCGGGAGAAAGTGTTACCCTCCTTCAATCAATTTTTCCGGTTTCTCAGTAGCAGAAATATTTAGTTCCTTAGTGCTAAAATTCGTGTTTTTCTGGCAGAAAATTGAAAACAATCACGAAAGCACGAAAGAGAAAAAGAACGAAAAAGACCAAAGCACAATTAAATGCAATGCACCTAAAATTCAATGTGAGAGACTTTGGCAATTTGTCATTGGGATTTGACTCGACATTTGGTTTTAGTATTTGAAATTGCTTCTTTTCGTGTTTTCGTACTTTCGTGTTTTCGTGATAAATTTATTTTGGTTCCGGCTTGTCCGGGTTAGGGAGAAAAAGACATGAACAAGAAATTAATTATTATAGGGTTCGGGATTATCGCTGTTCTATTGCTTTGGTCAGGGGTTTCAATCTATCCTGACTGGCTATGGTTCGAAAATCTAGGCTTTTCGCCTGGTTTCTGGACCATGCTTTTGAGCAGGTTCGGGTTCGGTTTGTTGATTTGGTTGCTTTTGATTCTTATCCTATGCGTTAACCTTTACGCCGCCAAACGTTTAAACCCAGGTGGCGGGCCAGGAGTGGCCTTTAAAGCTGCGGACGGTTTTGGCCTTTCAGGCAGGGCCTTAAATTCTCTCCTCATAGCTTTTATTCTGATTCTTAGTTTTATTATTGCGTCAAAGGGCTCCTTTCAATGGGATATACTCCTGCGCTATCTATATCAGCAACCCTTTGGCAGCACAGATCCTATTTTTAGCAGGGACATCGGTTTTTATCTGTTCTCTCTTCCCTTTTACATTTTCGTCCGAAACGGGTTACTAGTTCTTTTCGTTTTTGCTGGTCTGGTCTCTGTGGGTTGGTATCTGAAAAATGGTGCGCTTCAAATAGAGGGTGACTTTAGTCAAGCGGAGGGCGTCCCAACCTCTTTACCTAAAATTACCATTGCACCAAAAGCCAAGAAGCACCTTATTTTCCTGGGAGGAATCATTGTTCTACTCCTGGCCTGGGGTTATCATCTGAAAATTTATGGACTTTTGTATTCTACGCAGGGACCTGCTTTCGGTGCCAGCTATACCGATGTCCACATCAAGGTCCTGGCCTATAGGATTTTGATCATAGTCTCCCTGGGCTTTGCCCTGGTCCTTTTTCTCAACGCCTTTAAATTCAGGACGAAATTAATCTGGTTAAGTGGAGTAATATGGATAGGGGCTGTGTTGGTATTTGCGATCCTGCTCCCCCTCATGGTACAAAAATTTGTGGTTAAGCCGAATGAATTAGCTAAAGAATCACCCTACATCGCTTACAATATTGATTATACCCGTAAGGCTTATAATCTGAACAGGATAAAAGAAGTCGATTTTGAAGTTAGTGACAAATTAAGTGCGGAGGACATCAAGAAACATGATGTAACAATTCAAAATATCAGGATCTGGGATGAGCGTCCTCTACTTCAAACCTACAGGCAGATTCAAACCATACGGCTATATTACGATTTTATCAATGTAGACGTAGACCGTTATCTAATCAATAACCAATATCGACAGGTCATGTTGGCCGCCCGGGAGTTGGTGGTAAATCAACTTCCTCCCCAGGCAAATACCTGGGTCAATAGACACCTCATCTATACCCATGGCTATGGATTGCCCTTAAGCCCGGTCAATGAAGTGACTAGTGAGGGACTGCCCCGCCTCTTCATCAAAGACGTGCCGCCTTCCTTTGAACCTGACCTGAAGATAGAGCGCCCCGAGATCTATTATGGAGAAAAAA
>JAUWMM010000009.1 GCA_030613145.1 Desulfobacterales bacterium
TGTGCCCATTGAGTTTTTACGATTCATGGATGGGCACTAATTAAGAAATGTTTGACAAGCCATAAAAAAAAATATATCTTGCCAAATTAAGTGTTTGGGAATTTCCTTTTTTGTGCAAAGTAGCCGCTCATTTAAGTTCGCGATTTTGTGAGTTGAAGCGGGTGTAGCTCAGTTGGTAGAGTACAAGCTTCCCAAGCTTGGTGTCGCGGGTTCGAGTCCCGTTGCCCGCTCCATTTTGGCCCGCCTACGGCGGGATTAGCCGTTTTCCCTTTTTGAGGCAATGTCTTTGTGGCTCCGCCATAGGCGGATAATGCATTTGCTTCGATCAGTGGATATTTTCGATAATCTTTGCCTTTGGTTTTTTTCTCAAGTAGTTTAATAATAAGATTATTGAGATAGACCGTGGCGGGGGAAACGGGCAAAGGCCCGTTTTTTTTTTGGATGAATGAGTGGGCCCAAAAATTTATCGCCGATGTGGAGCTCTTAGCAGAACCGCTCCTGGAGTCAGAAGGGATGAACTTGATCGACGTGGAATATCGAAGAGAACCCAAAGGCTGGGTCTTGCGAGTTTATATAGATAAACAAGGGGGGGTCACCTTAGACGATTGTGCAGTTATCAGTAATCAATTGGGAGACATCTTAGCCGCAAGAATGCACTGTGACGAGCCTTATCACCTTGAGGTCTCATCGCCGGGTATTGACCGGCCATTAACTAAGCCAAAACATTTTGCCTACTTTGAAGGCAGGTCGGCGGTTATCAAGACTAATCGCTTTGTGCAAGGGGAAAAGCATTTCAAGGGGACGCTTGCTGGATTTTCAGAAGGCGTGGTTAGGCTTCTAGTTGACGACCGGCCTGTCGCTATCCCATTTGAAGCAATTGTAAAGGCACATCTCGACTGGACGTTTTCATAGGAGAAAAAGGTGTCGAAAATGCTAATTTCGGAAGTAAGAAGAGTCATTGAACAAGTCAGTCGTGACCGGGGCATTGAGAAGGAAATTCTCGTAAAGACTCTTGAAGAAGCACTCAGGTCCGCTGCCAGAAAAAAATTTGGAACGAGGGTAGATATCGAAGCCCACTATAATGAAGAACTGGGGGAAATTGAGGTTTTCCTCTTCAAAGACGTGGTTGAGAAGGTCACCGAACCGGAACTGGAAGTAGACATAGAAGAGGGACGTAAGCTTGACCCAGGGTGTCAAGTGGGAGACAGCCTAGGGACTAAGATGGACGCAACAACCTTTGGGAGAATTGCTGCACAGTCGGCAAAGCAGGTTATCATACAGAAAATGAAAGATGCCGAACGGAGTGTAGTCTACGAAAGTTATACCAATAGAAAAGGGGAAATCATTAACGGGATAGTTCAAAGGATAGACAAACGGGACATTATCGTCAACCTAGGCCGGACCGAAGGGATTCTCCCTGTAGGCGAGCAGATTCCCAGGGAAACCTGTCGTCGTGGGGAGAGGATTCGGGCCTACATATTAGACGTGCTTGAAGAGTCCCGCGGCCCTCAGGTAATACTGTCTCGAAGTCATCCGCAGTTCCTGGTAACGCTGTTTAAGACCGAGGTGCCGGAAATTAGCGAGGGAATCGTAGAGATTATGGCAGCAGCCCGCGAACCAGGCGGTCGCGCAAAGATCGCCGTGGCATCCAATGATTCGGATATTGATCCTGTAGGCGCTTGTGTTGGCATGAAAGGGACACGGGTTCAAAGTGTGGTTCACGAATTGAAAGGAGAAAAGATTGATATCATTCCTTGGCATAGTGACCCGGCAAAGTTCGTATGCAATGCCTTGTCACCAGCCGAGATCTCCCGGGTTGTGATTGACGAAGTCAACCGGTTAATGGAGGTAATTGTACCGGATGAATATTTGTCAGTGGCCATTGGGAGACGAGGACAAAACGTGCGCCTTGCCTCAAGGTTAACAGGCTGGAGCATCGATGTGAAGAGTGAAACCGACTATAGCAGTGCCATGCAGATCGGCTATGACTCCTTGATGGGTCTTCCAGGGGTAGGGTCCAGCACAGCCGATGCCCTTTACGAACAAGGTTTCTATTCAATTGAAGAACTTGCCAATGCCTCTACTGAGGAACTGCTTCAGATTAAAGGAATCAGCGAGAAAAAAGCGCAAACTCTGTTGGAATCGGCCAGGGAGGCCATTGAGATGATGGATGAAAACGACTATAAGAAAAACGATAAAGACATATCTGAAGAAATGGCCGGCCAGAGCAGCCCTGAGGGGGCTGCGGATGATGCGAAAGATCCCGGGTGAGACAACTGGACCTGAGGAAAGAATATAGTTCGCCTTGCTCACGATGGGCTCATAACCAGGAAGGAAAAATGGGTGTAGTATTGCCCGGATACTCAAAGCAGGGAGAAATGAATGGCAAAAATTCGAATTTACGAACTTGCCAAACAGCTTAATATGACCAACAAGTTGCTTCTGGATAGGCTAAAAGACATCAATATAGCCGTGAAAAGCCACATGAGTGTCATAGATGAAGAAGCAGTTGCTGGCATCAAAGAAGCGCTTTTCCAAGGCAAGTCAGAAATAGTAACTGAGAAACGAATCAAAGGCACAATTATCAGAAGGCGGAGAAAGGTAATCGAAAAGAAACCGGAAGCAGAAGCGATTACTCCTGTTGCCAAGGTAGAGGGTGAAGTACCATCCGAGCTCACAGAAAAAGAAACACCCGAGGTAATGCCGGATCAGATTGTTCCCCCTGTGTCCGATGAAGTCCCCAAGGAAAAGGTGGCCAAGATTGTTGAACCTGAAAAGTCTGCTGCCAGGACTGCAGTGGAAACGAGTAAGGAGGCTGTTTCTGAACCCGTGGAGGTAGAGGCTAAGCCTGAAAAGGCAAAGTCGGCAAAAAAAGCCAGGATAAAGAAGAAACCAAAGGCAAAAAAGGAACGACCGGCTAAGATCATTAAAATGCCGGAAGTCAAACCGGTTGCCGATGTCATCTCCCAAAAGGAGCGGGCTAAGCCGGTCAAAGAAAAGGCAAAACCCGCAACACACCTGAAGGTTGTTCCCAAGCCCAAAGAAGAAAGGCCGGCAACCGATAGGCTCAAAGCCAAGAAGAAGGAAAAAAAGAGACCCGTCAAACCGGAAGAACGAGAGCAGTTCTTCAAGAAAAAGATCACCTTTAGAAAAAAGGAAGTCCTGGACAAATCGGACCTCTACGATGAAAAAGCTCTAAGGTCCCGTAAGGGCCGCAAGCAGCGCAAAGGAAAGGTGGCAATCAAAGGTGACAAAACATTGATTACCACCCCCAAGGCCATCAAACGTCGCATCAAGATCGACGAAGTAATTGTGGTATCAAATTTAGCCAAGCGGATGGGAGTAAAGGCGAGTGCAGTAATCAAGGAATTGATGGCTCTTGGTGTCATGGCCACTCTGAACCAGGCTATCGATTTTGAAACTGCCGGTGTGGTTGCAAGCGAGTTCGAGTACGAAGTCGAAAAGGTCTCTTTCGAGGAAGAGAGTCTCATAAGTGCTGAAAAGGATGAGCCGGAAAAATTGAAACCCCGACCGCCTGTGGTGACCATTATGGGACATGTTGACCACGGCAAGACATCTCTGTTGGACGTCATACGGCAAACTAACGTCATCGATGGCGAAACAGGCGGCATCACCCAGCATATCGGAGCCTATAATGTAGCCCTCAAGAAGGGGCAGATAGCATTCCTTGATACGCCCGGCCATGAGGCATTCACGGCTATGCGTGCCAGGGGGGCGGAAATAACCGATCTGGTTGTTTTGGTAGTAGCGGCCGACGATGGGGTAATGCCTCAAACCCTTGAAGCTATCAACCATGCCAGGGCGGCCGGTGTGCCTATTCTGGTTGCCGTAAACAAGATTGACAAACCAGAGGCAGATCCTGAGCGGGTGAAACGCCAATTGGCAGAACACGGCCTCTCCCCCGAGGAATGGGGTGGCGATACCGTCTTTGTGAATGTGTCGGCTAAGCAAGAGAAAGGAATCGATGAACTTCTGGAGATGATTCTCCTCCAGGCAGAGGTTCTGGAATTGAAGGCAAATCCTGACAAACTTGCACTGGGACATGTTATTGAGGCCAAGCTTGATCCTGGTAGGGGTTCGGTAGCCACGGTAATGGTTCAAAGGGGAACCCTTCATGCCGGTGATGCAGTCATCTGTGGACTTTTTCATGGAAAAGTTCGAGCTATGATTGATGATCGGGGCGAAGGTCTAAAAAGCGCCGGGCCATCCATGCCGGTCGAGATTCAAGGTCTGTCCGGGGTTCCGATGGCTGGTGACGACTTTATGGCCTTGGCTGACGAGAAGGTGGCAAAACAAGTAAGTTTCCATCGTACCCAGAAGCATCGGGGGCGCGAGCTGGCACAGAGTAGCAGGTTGACCCTGGAAAAATACCATGAACAAATGGAAGCTGCCCTTGTCAAGGACCTGAACATAATCCTCCGGGCCGACGTGCAGGGATCTGTCGAGGCCTTAACAGAAGCCATACAAAAGATTGCATCAACAGAGGTAAGGGTCAACATAGTCCATTCTGCCACTGGGGCGATCACAGAGTCGGATATTATGCTGGCCGCGGTATCCAACGCTATCGTCTTCGGTTTTAATGTCAGGCCCAATCCCAAGGTACGTGACCTGGCAACTGAGCAAGATGTAGATATCCGATTCTATGACGTGATCTACAATGTTATTAACGAGATTAAAGGGGCAATGGTAGGCCTGATGGAGCCCACGTACAAGGAGCATATCGTGGGACGGGCAGAAACCAGGGAAATATTTAATATCCCGAAGGTAGGAACCATTGCGGGTAGCTATGTGACCGAAGGGAAACTCGAACGTGGCCAGCCTGCCCGGCTCATCCGCGACGGAGTTGTAGTCTATAGCGGAAAGATAGCCTCCTTGCGTCGCTTCAAAGATGACATCAAAGAAGTACAAAGCGGCTACGAATGCGGCATTGGCATCGAAAACTACAATGATATAAAGATCAAGGACATAATTGAATGTTACGAAATGGAAGAGGTCAAACCTGTCCTTGAATGAATTTCGGAATGCGGAATGAACCCCAAACGTACAATCCAAAATCAGCCGTGATGATTGTTGGAATTGGAACAATGTTTCTGAGACCCCCTGTACCGATTACGGATTCCAGATTGCGAAATAAATCCGCAATCCGCAATCCGCAATCCGCAATCCAATCGTGATGGTTGTCGGAATCAGCACAATCGTTTTGAGGATTCCTGGAAATACCTCATTAAAAGGCAAACGCAAGGTAGTGAAAAGTGTGATCGCTCGTCTTCAAAACACCTTCAATGCGTCAGTGGCGGAGATTGGAGCCAATGACAGCCACCAGCGTGCAGAGATAGGCCTGGCATTTGTTGGGAATGATCGCCGACGGATCAATTCAAAGTTAGACAAGGCGTTAAACTTTGTTGAAGCCATGAAAATGGCTGAAATCATCGACTCGGAAATGGAGATCATCAACCTGTGATCCACTTCAAGCGGGCCGACAGAGTTGGGGGCCAGGTACAAAAGGAAATATCCGATCTCCTGCAGAAAGAGATCAGGGACCCCCGTTTGGATTTTGTCACCATCATGCGTGTGAGCATAACCGACAATCTCCGTTCGGCACGGGTCTATTTCAGCGTTGCCGAAGGAGGACGTAAGTTAGATGTCATGGCCGGCTTCAAGAGTGCTTCAGGATATTTAAGGCGGAAACTAAGTAGCCGCCTTAAACTAAGATACATTCCCGAGATAGAGTTCCTCTATGACGAATCTTTTGATCGGGCGACCAGGGTTGACAAGGTTTTGAAGGCAATACGTAATGGGAATCAAACGGGGTAGATGAACGGGATTATCGTTGTAGACAAACAGCCGGATATGACATCTGCCCAGGTGGTCACACAGGTAAAGAAAATATTAAGTGTCAAGAAGGTAGGCCACACCGGGACTCTCGATCCATTTGCCACCGGCGTGCTCGTCTGCTGTATAAATAAGGCTACACGCCTTGCACAATTTCTTGTGTATGGGAAAAAACGATATGAAGGAGTCATGAGGCTTGGGATTAGAACCGACACCCAGGACTTCACAGGCCGGGTTCTCTCAACGGAATCCGACTTGAAGGTCACGGATCGCGATGTGCACAGCGCCTTATTCAGCTTTTTGGAAGTGAGACACCAGAATCCTCCAGCGTATTCTGCCCTCAAACACAATGGGGTGCCACTATACAAGCTGGCCCGGCAGGGAACTTTCGTACAAAAACCACCCAGACGTATTTCCATCTATGGGCTTGAGGCACTTGACATCAGCCTGCCCCATATCCGTTTTGAGGTGTGCTGCAGCGCCGGAACCTATGTTCGCACATTGTGCGCTGATATCGGAGATACCCTGGGGTGCGGTGCTCATTTAACCGAGTTGTGTCGAATCGAAAGTGGCGGTTTCACCTTGAGTGAAGCCATCTCTCTGAATGATTTGGAAATGCTTAACGCAACAGGGGAAATCTCAAACCACATAATACCGATGAGTATTGCCTTGAGGGGGATTCCAGGTTTTTCAGCAAATGATGAGCTTGTGCAAAAGATTCAATATGGCTATCCAATGACTCAGGACGAAATTGCTTCTGACCGCCTCCGCCGGACTTGTCCGTGGATAAAGGTAACCGATACCGAGGGCAACCTAATTGCCGTCATGAGTTCAAATAAGAAGAATGGTGTGTATCCATATGCCTGTGTATTTCCGTCTCTTGAATCATGAACCGCCAAAAGGATTGTCGATTGCCCGCCCTGGCGCGACATCCGCGAAATAAGCTGTAGCCCTTGAAAACCAGGTCTGGGCCAGGGAAAATTCCAAATCATGAATGATCAATCGAATAACGAAAACAGGAGGTCTAAAAAGTGGCTTTGGCAGTAGAGGAAAAAAAAGCGTTGATAGATCAGTTCAAACTCCATGAAACAGATACGGGATCGCCAGAGATCCAAATTGCCCTTCTAACTCAGCGTATCAGCCAACTAAACGAGCATTTCAAGATCCACCGCAAAGATCATCATTCCAGAAGGGGCTTGCTCAAAGTGGTAGGACAGCGACGCAGGTTGCTAAACTACCTGAAGAGTAAGGATATTAGGCGTTACCGGGAAGTTATTAAGGCTCTAGGGCTTAGAAAATAAATTCGTGAATGTCACGCAAGGCGCAGGGTTGCACCTGACGGCTTTAAAATAGACATTTCGAATCCAAGCCGCCTGGTCTGCGGCCCGCGGGGCTCGCAGAGCACAACCCCGAGATGAGTCAAGGATAGGACAACAAACAAGGAATCGCTAACAACGAATCCTGAGGAGAACAAAAATGGAAGTATCCTTTAAGGCAAAGGTAGGTGATAGCACCTTCAGCATAGAAACAGGAAAGATGGCACTACAGGCTAGTGGCGCTGTCATGGTCCGTTATGGGGAGACCATGGTTTTGGTGACCGTTGTCTCCACGGATGAAATCCGAGAAGGAATTGATTTTGTCCCTTTGACTGTCGAATACAAGGAAAAAGGGTATGCGGCCGGCAGAATTCCCGGCAACTACTTTCGTAGAGAGATTGGACGGCCGAGCGAAAAAGAAACCCTCACCGCACGGATCATAGATCGGCCGATCAGACCTCTTTTCCCAAAAGACTACAGATATGAGACCCAGATCATCGCCACGGTGCTCTGCGTAGATAATGAAAATGATCCGGATATTTTGGCCATGACAGGCGCCTCGGCAGCCTTGGAGATGTCTGACATTCCTTTTGCCGGACCGATAGCCTGCGTTCGTGTTGGTCGCATAAAAGGTGATTTCAGGGTAAACCCTACCCGTGAAGAACTGGAAGAAAGCGATATCAATCTGATCGTTGCAGGGAGCAAGGACGCTGTGGTCATGGTAGAAGGAGGAGGTCTCTTTGTCAAAGAGGAAGACATGTTGGAAGCAATCTTCTTCGGCCACAGAGCCTTACAACCAATTATTGAGCTACAGGTAAAACTCAAGGAGGCTGTAAGTCTGCCAAAGCGTTCCGCTCCTGTTAGTGAAATAGACGAGACCTTGGCCAAAGATGTTGAGCTCTTGGCTGCCGAGCGGATCAAGGAAGCAATAATGGTCCCTGAAAAACTCAAACGCCGTGACACGCTGAAGCGTGTAAAAGCTGATTTGGTGGTGGCCATTGGAGATCGATATGCCGGTCGCGAGAAACAGGTTGATGAGGTGTTTCACAACCTTGAGCGCCATATCATGCGTAACCTTGCCGTCGCTGAAGGCAGTCGCATAGATGGCCGTGAGTTCGACGAGGTTCGTCCCATCACGTGCGAGGTGGGATTGCTGCCCCGGACCCATGGCTCAGCCCTTTTCAGGCGCGGCGAAACCCTAGCCCTTGCCGTTGTAACCCTTGGTTCCACCAGCGATGAGCAGCGGGTTGAAACCCTCAACGGAAATGTCTTCATGCCCTTCATGCTTCATTATAACTTTCTCCCCTTTTCCGTGGGAGAAGCAAGGCGATTCGGAAGCCCTGGTCGGCGGGAAATCGGACACGGTGGGCTTTCCACTCGCGCCGTGGAAAAGATCTTGCCGGACCGGGATAATTTTGACTACACGATCCGCGTAGTATCGGAGATTTTGGAATCAAACGGATCTTCTTCCATGGCCACAGTTTGTGCCTCCAGTCTTGCCCTAATGGATGCCGGCGTTCCAACCACAGCTCCTGTTGCAGGCATTGCCATGGGGCTCATAAAGGAAGGGGATGACGTGCGGATACTGTCTGACATCCTTGGCGATGAAGACCACATGGGGGACATGGACTTCAAAGTAGCCGGCACACGCGAGGGGATTACCTCTCTTCAAATGGACATCAAGATTGAAGGCCTATCTAAACCTATTATGCAAAAGGCACTCGACCAAGCGCGCAAGGGCCGCCTTTTTATTCTGGACAAAATGGAAGAAACCATCAAAGAGCCCAGGCCTGAAATTTCCCCCTATGCGCCCAAGCTCCTGTCCATAAAGATCAACCCTGACAAAATAAGGGATGTCATCGGCCCTGGTGGCAAAGTGATCCGGGCTATCCAGTTGGAAACCGATAGCCGGATTGATATAGATGATTCCGGCCTTATAAAGATCCTTGGTGTTGATGAAGCATCGAGTGAAAAGGCCCTCAAGATGATCCGGGAAATTGTTCGCGAGGCCGATGTTGGAGCCATCTATGAGGGGACCGTCCGCAAGATCATGGACTTTGGGGCCTTTGTAGAGATCTTTCCGGGAACCGACGGGCTGGTACATATCTCCCAACTCGATTCAAAGCGCGTCAATAAGGTAACTGATATTCTGAGGGAGGGTGACAAGGTCATGGTCAAGGTTCTTGAAGTAGATCGTGACGGCAAGATTCGCCTCAGCCGAAAGGCCGCTATGGGGGAATAAAAAGCATGCCACACGGTTATAACAAAACGCTCCTGAACAACGGCATTAGAATCGTTACCAAACAGGTACCTCAAGCTCGGTCGGTCGCAATGGGGGTGTGGGTCAATGTAGGCGCCCGTGATGAAAAGGCTGAAGAGGGGGGGGTATCCCACTTCGTCGAGCACATGATCTTCAAGGGGACCGAAAGGCGAACCGCCCATCAAATTGCCAAAGAGTTTGACGCCATCGGCGGTCAATGTAACGCCTTCACCAGCAAAGAGAACACCTGCTATTATGCCAAAGTCATGGACACCCACGTGGATACGATGGTAGACCTTTTGTCAGACATTTTTTTGAACTCCGTCTTTGATCCCGGTGAGGTAGAACGGGAACGCCAGGTGATTCTTCAGGAAATAAAAATGTTAGAGGACACACCGGATGAGCACGTCCATGTCCTGTTGGCCCAAGCTGTTTGGGGAAGCCATCCATTGGGACGTTCCATACTCGGAACCCCTGAGACCGTCACAAGGTTCGATTCCAATACAATAAAGGAATATTTCAGCCGAGCGTACCAGCCTGAGCGGATTGTAATCGCAGCAGCCGGAAACCTGGAGCACGTATCTTTTGTAGAATTGATAGCTCGTGCTTTTGAAGTGGATCGGAGGGAGAATAACTTTCCGGAGCGTGCAAAGCCGACCATGGATTGGGTGGCGACCGCACATCCCAAAAATCTAGAGCAGGTCCATATTTGTCTCGGCGCAAAGGGTGTCCACACTACAGATCCGCGGCGTCATGCCTGTGTCCTTCTCAATGTCGTGCTGGGCGGCAACATGAGTTCCCGGCTATTCCAGGAAATCCGGGAACGCCGTGGCCTTGCCTACGCGATCTTTTCCTTTGCCTCATCGTATTCTGACACCGGACTTTTAGGTGTTTATGTGGGGGTGGAAAAGTCGAACACTCAAGAGGTTCTTCAGCTCATTGCAAAGGAGATGACTCGTCTTAAGGAAAAACCGATAGATGATTCTGAACTCAAGAACGCTAAAGAACACTTAAAGGGCGGATTGTATCTTGCCGCTGAAAGCACTGATAACCAGATGACTCGCCTTGCTCACAACGAGATCAATTTTGGCCGTCATGTCCTCCTGCAAGAGATAGTAGATAATATCGAAAAGGTTACGGCCGAAGATATATTGAGACTGGCACGGTATGCTTGCCAGGACAATGCTGTCTCCCTGGCACTCCTTGGGCCTATAGATGAAAAAGTTTCCTACGAGGACATGTTAACCTTTGCCTAAAGTTAAAGGAACAAAACCAATGTAAAAAAGTTTCTTCTCCGTCCAAGGCGGATTTACTTTAGCTCACTTTAGGCATTTTAGGCACTTTAGCTCACTTTCATTGACAAATGACCAACAACTCCCCCAAGGTCAAGATCTGTCGCCTTCACCCGGAACAAGACTCAGATTTGCCCCTACCTCGTTACATGACCCCGCAAGCCTCCGGGATGGATCTCTGCGCTGCTATCAAAGTAAATCAGGAAATCCGCGTAGGTTCAATAATGGTGATTCCCACAGGAATCGCTATCGCTCTTCCTACAGGTTTTGAGGCACAGATTCGTCCTAGAAGTGGCCTTGCTTTTAAGCACGGCATCGGTATCATCAACGCTCCAGGCACCATTGATGCTGATTACAGAGGTGAGATAAAGATTGCGCTCATCAATCTGGGAGAAAGACCATATACCATCCGCCGTGGTGACAGGATCGCCCAGATGGTCATTCAGAAGGTCTATCAAATGCAATGGCAAATTGTAGATGCCCTTGAAGAAACAGATCGCAATGAGGGTGGCTTTGGGCATACAGGGGTTTAGAGTCTGCGTACTGGCCAGCGGGAGCAAGGGGAACGCCGTCTATGTTTCTGACGGAAAGACCTCTGTTCTGATAGATGCAGGCCTGTCTGCAGTCGAAATTGAACGGCGTTTTCATTCAAGAAAGCTTGACCCGAAACGACTTGATGCGATTGTCGTATCTCATGAACACCTTGATCACATTCGCGGCGTAGGTGTGCTTTCAAGGCGTTACGGGCTACCTGTATACATCAATGAACCGACGCTTGCTACAGCTAAAACTCAGCTCGGAGCCCTATATGAAACCGTCAGACTTAACCGTGGGGAGGCCTTCTCCATAGGGGGCCTCTCTTTTCATCCCTTTTCAGTCTCACATGACGCCTCAGATTCCTTAGGGTTTACGATAAAAAATAGTTTAACAAAAATTGGAATTGCCACTGATCTGGGAGTAGCAACGCAGTTGGTTTGTCATCACCTCAAGGGATGCAAGCTCATAGTCCTGGAGGCAAATCACGATCGAAGGATGCTAGAAGAAGGGCCTTATCCTTGGCACGTCAAACAGCGGATTCAAAGCAGGCTTGGTCACCTTTCCAATGAGGAATCTCGCGACCTTTTAGAAAAGGTCTCCCACTCCGCACTTAAACATGTAATCCTGGCCCACATCAGCGAGACCAATAACGACCCTGACAAGGCGCTATCCGTGGTAGGAGAAGCCGTGTCCCATCACCGCACACAACTGCGTGTGGCCTACCAGCATGTGGCAGGGGAGATTGTTAACCTCGAAGACGACTAACGTCTTGACTGTGGGCAGGGGCAAGAACAAACTCAGGGTATGGTAAGAATTCTGCACCACATTGCCGTAGTGGTTGAGATGACCTTTACAGCTATCTTGCCGGAGATTCCCATCATTTTCTGTTGCTTGAAGCCCTGTTTTTACCCCAGCAGGCTCAATAGCCGCGAAGCGGCCACTACATACCTCCTGTCCGGCCATGCTTCCACGTCATCAAAGTGCTCAACAATCTGGTAGTATGGTACCTGTAACCGGTTTCTAAAATAGCTCCCCGAAGCAGCAGGCTCCGAATTTGTCTCTTTTGCTTCAAAAAGGGCAAATGGCTGGTTGTCCTTGATTAACAAAAAATCGACTTCTCTTCCCTGATGATTACGAATATACCTCAAATCGAAATCGCCCAATCCCAGCTCGTTCCACCGGCAGATCAGCCGCAAAAGAGTCACTGCTACCATGTTTTCAAAACGCGCTCCCTCATTCGGAACCATAGTCCAGTCGTAAAAATACACCTTGGTCTCTTTTCTCACAGCTTTGGCAATATGTCTGCTCCATGGCATCACAGAGAATACCAGATATATCTTTTTTAGCCCTTCAATCCAGTTGCTGACTGTCCGGTGATTCACCTGCAGGTCTTCCCTCAAAGAGTTAATGCTTAGCGGGGTGGCCCCCCTCTCCGGCAACATCAAGAGAAGTTGTTCCACCCCTTTGATATCCTGAATGCGCGATAAGTCGCGCAGGTCTTCGTAAAGCAAGAGCGATCTATAGTCCCGCCGCCACTTTGTGGAAAAACGCTTGTTTGATTTTAAAAACGGCTCAGGAAAACCACCATAAACCATCATCTGTTCGAAAACTTCTTTTGCTGCACCCAAAGGAACATCGTTTAAAGAGGAAAGCAGTTCGGCTTCCTTATATGCGGAAAACAAACCGTCGTCGTTGCAAATGCGCTACATATTTCCCATTGCTTCGGACAAGCCCAGCGGGAGCATCCGATAGGAAAAGTATCTCCCCACAAGACTATCGCCCGACTGCCTGAAATAGTCGAGTCGGGCGCTGCCCGTAACAATGAACTGTGCTTCGTGATGGTGAAGGTCATATAGGCCCTTTAAGATATCCTTCCACTGCTTATGCTTGTGAATCTCGTCAAATGCGATCAATGCCCTTTGTTTTTCACCAGCAATCTTTGCTTTAAGAAAATGTGGGTTTCGGGTGTATTCTCGGCGGACATATGGATCATCCCAATTGTAGTACAAGTGCTCCTGCCCAAGAGATTCAAGCTTCTGAAGAACGAAGGTTGTTTTTCCTATCTGGCGGGGACCGGAGAGGAAAATCATCTTCTCTGCGTTCACTTCAGGATCAAATAGATATGTTGACTGCACCCGATCCATGGGGTTATTTTACACAAACATGCAAAAAAGTCCAGAGTTTTTTATACAAACATACACATTTCCCTTATAAATTTTCATTTCCTTATCGCCTTACGGGAAAATCCGGGATGTACCTGAAAGGTTAACATGTGTTCCTTATAAGTGCCCCATCTTCCACTTACCGAACACCACTACATTGAGGAAAATCAGCGGATTATCTACTTGGTGCCCATCCAGAAATGAGATATTTTTTGCAAGGTCAAGGAAGACGAAGATTTTAACCGCAGGAATACATTGGGTATTTTGAGGATTGAAATCTGAGTCTGACGCAGAGAGTGCGGGAAACAGCCATTTATGGATGGGCCCTATTTAGGGGTAGTCCCAACGGGAATCGAACCCGTGTCTCTGGCGTGAGAGGCCAGTATCCTGCACCGCAACACGATGTCAAGAGATCCGGGATATTTATGAAAAACGTGCACAACTTGTTAAATACTAACAAGCTTGTAGTCCCTGGTCCCTAGTCCGATTGCTTGGGCATATTCTAGCTGGATTTCCCAGTCCACGTTCGGATAAATCGCGCGGAATTTATCCTTTCCAGGCTCAAAATTTGTCGTAAGACAAGAGCTTTTCAGCCCCTCCGCTTGATTGACAAGGTCGGCTGATGCCTGGTCGATCGCGACCGGATCGTTTGAGGCCACGATACCGATGTCGGGTACAATTGGGGCATCGTTATGGGCATAACAGTCGCAGGCAGGTGACACTTGGGTGATAAAATTAAGAAAGGTAGCCGAGCCTTTTTTCCCTTTCAACACCCCGGCCGTATATTCTACCATGTTTTCCAAAAAAACAGGGATCGCCTGGTCCCATTGAATCTGGATGGCTCCGTTCGGGCAGATAATAATGCACTCCCCGCACCCCACACACTTTTTGCGGTCGATCTTCGCCTTTTCATCAATTAGAGAAATAGCCTTCTGGGCACAGTAATCAACACACTCCCCGCATCCTTCACACTTTTTTCTTTTCACCTTTGGGGATACTGTGGAGTGCTGGGCCAGTTTTCCCTTTCGGGAGGCGCA
>JAUWMM010000160.1 GCA_030613145.1 Desulfobacterales bacterium
ATGGGCATAATCGACAAAGACTGAAAGCCCAATGTTGTTGGCCACGCGCTCAAGCCGACCCGGCACACCCTGAAGATCCTTGATCCCTTTCTGAATTGTCTCCAACGGGACCCCGAGCCATATTGCCGTACCTGCGGCAGACAGGATATTGTACACGTTGTGGGTTCCCACTAGGGAAGATGTGAAATCAAAATCGCCCTCAGGGGTGTGTACATTGCCTGTGGTGCTGTCCATGGCAAGGTCAATATTTTGAGCCCGGATCTCGCAGTCGCCTGAAAGCCCAACTCGCAAACACGGAACCGAGACCTCTCCGGACAACTCTTTTCCCCTGGGGTCATCCCAGTTAACAATCGCTGCGGCCTTTCCTCGCTTTGACCCGTTCCCCAGTCGCCCCACACAAAGTTTCCTTTTGCACTGCCAATAGGTTTCCATGTCTCCGTGATAGTCGAGATGTTCCCTGGACAGATTGGTAAAAATCCCTACATCGAACTCGCAGGAGGCCACGCGATGGAGATCAAGGGCATGGGATGAGACTTCAAGGACCACGTGAGTTATCCCGCTGTCGACCATCTTGCGAAACACCCGCATCAGATCAAGGGACTCGGGGGTCGTCACCGGATTGGTAAAGCTTTGTCCTCCGAACCGGTAGTTGATGGTACCAATGACACCGACTTTGAAGCCGGCAGCAATCAAGATGGACTCTATTAAATAGGCCGTTGTTGTCTTACCGTTTGTACCGGTAATGCCGATTACACAAAGCTCTCGGGACGGTTCCCCGTAGAATACTGATGAGACGGCAGCCAGTGCCAGCCGATCATTTTCAACCTGAGCCACACTTATCAATGGCGACCCGGACCACTCCTGCTCCGTCAGGACAGCAACTGCCCCCTTTTCGATCGCATCTTCAATGTAGGCGTTTCCGTTGCTGCGATGGCCCTGAATCGCTACAAAGAGCCCTCCAGGCGTAACAGTACGCGAATCATAGTGGATCGAGTCGATGATCTGATCTTCGAGCCCAACAAAACGCATAACAGGTGCGCCCTCCAAAAGAAGATTTAGCTTCACCCCATTGCCGGTGCCTCGTATGAGACCCTGAGAGTATCCCCTGGCCGGCGCTCATCCTCCCCCATATTCACCCTCGGGCTTTCCCGGACAGGTCCTGCTATCTCAGGGGTGGCCAGTTCAGGAGGAACCTTCAGATACCGAAGTGTTTCTCTTATGATACGTCTGAATACCGGAGCGGCCACAACCCCGCCATAATGGTGTTTCTGAGGCTCATCAACGATCACCAGAACGACGATCTCAGGGTTTTCAGCAGGCACAAATCCTACAAAGGAAGATATGTATTTATCCTTTGCATACCCCCGTCTTGCGGGGTCGGCCTTCTGGGCCGTGCCGGTCTTTCCGACAACCCTGTGACCTCTAAGGGCCGCCCGAACACCTGTGCCACCTTTCTCCACGGTTCTTTCCATCATGCGCGTCAAGCGCCAGGCGTTTTCAGATGAAATAACCTGTCGCAGGACAGTGGGTTGAAAACTCTTTATTATGCGGCCGTGCACGTCCGTCATCCCCTGCACTAAATACGGCTTCATCAGGATCCCATCATTGGCTATGGCGGAAACAGCGGCCGCCAGCTGCAAGGCTGACACTGAAAGACCTTGTCCAAAAGATATTACCCCAGTATCGATCGCAGTCCAGTCTCCAACACGGAGTAAGCTCCCCCGAACCTCGCCCGGACAGTCAACGCCAAGTCTTTCGCCAAGCCCGAATTCCTTGAGTTTATTATAGAGGTAGGCCGCTCCGACCTTTTCGCCCACCTTGGCAGCGCCAATGTTGCTAGAGTATTTTAGAATGTCCTGGAGCGAAAGCTCAGCATGGGGACGAACATCATGCACAACATTCTTACCGATCCTGTAGGCCCCATTCTCGCAGTAGAATGCTGAACGGGGGTTGCAGACTCCTGATTCCAGCGCCGCAGCGCTAAGGAATATCTTCAATGTGGAACCAGGCTCAAAGGAGTCCGTAATCGCACGGTTCCGCCACGACCATGGTTCATATTGGCCAAAGGAATTCGGGTTAAACCTCGGCACGTGGGCCATGGCAAGTACCGCCCCTGTCCTGGGGGCGATCACCAGTGCTATGCCCGACTTGGCCCAAAACTCCATTACAGCTTCAGAAAGGGCCTGCTCGGTAATATACTGAATGTTTTTGTCAATGGTCAGAATCAGGTTATACCCCGGCTTGCCTTCAGGAGATGGACCTTTAGCGCTAAACCCCCGGCCAAGGGCATCTCTTAATACTGTCCGGTTAGTTTCGCGGCCTTTCAAGAAGGAGTCATAATAGAATTCCAACCCCTCCAAACCCCTACCGTCTATCCCACAGAACCCTATTACCTGTGCAGCCAGGCTCTTCAAAGGATAGAATCGGCGGCTCTCTGTTACAAAGTCGATTCCATCCAGCTCCAAATCTCTGACCTGCGAGACCTCTGTGGGGTCTGCGTGTCTTTTGATCCAGACAAATCTTTTGCCGGATAATAGCTTCTCCAAGACAGGCCGTCGCTTCATGTTTAAGGCCCTTGCCAGAGCCGAAGCCGTTTTCTTTGTAGAACTAATCTTTCCCGGATATGCGCAGATGGAAGATAAATCGATGCTTACCGCCAGCTCAGCACGGTTTCTGTCATAGATGGAGCCACGTTTGGAGAAGTTGTGAAGCGCCTTTTTGTACTGGCCTACAGCCTTGGACCGAAGCTGCTCGCCTTCGATGACCTGCAATTGAAAAGCTCGGCCCATCATGAGGGCAAAGCAAACCCCCAGAGCAGCCCCCACAACAATGATCCGAAACCGAATCCACTTTAACGGCTTCGATTTCTTTTTGCTGCGGCTCCTCATGGAATCACCACGACCTGTTTTGAATCAGGCATCACCAACCCTCGTTGCCGGGCTATACGCGTGATACGCTCAGGAGACCTCAAACGGGCCCGCTCTATCTTGAGCTTACTGTAAAGTTCTTTCAAATGCAGGTGCTCTTGAGTAGCTTCAGTAATCTCATACCCCGTTTGCACATACTGCACTCTACACCAGGTATAGACCAGGAGCTCTGCCATAAGAACCACTACAGCTACGACCCATAGTATGCCAATCATGGGATTTCGCTTCTTTGAAACTCTTTTTTTCTTCATGGCGCCCCCTCTGTAATTGACTGTTGACTATTGTCGATTGACTATTTATTTCCCCGATTTTCAATATTCAATCGTCAATATTCAATCGTCACTCAGCCGTTCCGCCGCCCGTAACCTTGCGCTTCTAGCCATAGGATTTGCCTGAACCTCTGCCTGACCGGGTCGCACCGGCTTCTTGGTCAGGATAGACACCTGGGGTGTTTTTCCGCACACACACATTGGAAAGTGGGGTGGACAGTTACATCCACGGGCAAGGGCTTTGAAGCGCTCTTTGACGATGCGGTCCTCAAGCGAATGGAACGACAGGATGCAAAGCCGCCCCCCCGGATTCAGGAAATTGACTGCCTCATCCAAAAATCTTTCCAAGGCTTCAAGCTCCTGGTTCACTGCAATCCTTATTGCTTGAAATGTCCGCGTGGCAGGATGGATTCGCCACTTACGATGACGGGCTGGAATCGCCTTCTTAACAACTTCTGCAAGTTGTAAGCTTGAGCGAATCGCTTGCTGGCGGCGTGCAGCCACAATAGACTTTGCAATACGAAAGGCCCATGACTCCTCCCCGTACCTGCCTATTATGTCTGCAAGCTCTTTTTCCGATAACCTGTTCACAATTGCTTCAGCCGTTCGGCCCTGCTCCGGATTCATCCGCATATCCAAAGGCTCTTCCCTCATGAAGCTGAAACCTCGACCGCTTCCCTCCAGTTGGTACAGGGAGAGCCCAAGATCGAGCAAAATCCCGTCCACCCCGGCAATATGCAACCGGGAAAGAATTTGTGGAAGATTGGTATAGTTATCGTGAAAGATTTGAACGTTCGGTTTATATCGATGGAAGGATTCTCCGGCATAGGCAATCGCATCCGGGTCTCGGTCGATGCCGACCAGACAGCCTTCTGCACCAATGGCATCCAAAATAGCCTGAGCATGGCCACCCCCCCCTAAGGTACCATCCACATATGCCTTGCCAGATGAACAGTTTAGATAGTCAATGACCTCTTTGACCATGACCGGGACATGGCGATATTGCATAGTCCACTCACCTTTACCCCGTTAATTCAGTACGTCCTCGGCCATAGTTATGAACCTTAACTCTGTCAGTTCACATGTTATATCAACGACCGGCAGCCTCCAAAATTAACGGGGCTAGAGCCCCAGTTCAGCAATCTCGTTCCTCAGTTCCACGTTCTGCAGATCATTGTGCAGATTCTCATCTTCTTTAGCCCAGCTTTCCTTAGCCCATATCTCAAAATGATCGAGCACCCCTACAAGAACGACCCCTTTGTTCAGACCCGCATACTCCCGCAGGGGTGGTGGAATCAAAATACGTGCCTGCTTGTCAAGCATACATTCATGGGTACTGCCTATGAAAATCCGACGGAAACGCCGCATATTTTCACTTTTCCGGGCCAGATTTAGGATACGCTCTTCAATCTTGCGCCATTCTTCAAAGGTATAACCACACAGGGCACCATCCATCTTCGAGATCATAAGCCCATTTACATCGCTTTGATTCAACACATCCCGAAAACGAGCCGGAATAATCAATCGGCCTTTGGAATCCAGGTTATGTGCTGAGCTGCCCCGAAACATATCTTGACCTTAACCGCCCCTATTTAGACCCACTTTGCACCACTATTTTGCTTAATATCCGCTTAGAGTCATAATGTCAAGCAAAAAAATTTAAGTATATTAATTATTTTTTGAATAATTAGCGGCAGTTAAAATTAAAAACCGCAGATGAAGCTATGTGGTTTTTTGTGGGGGGATAGTAAAGGCACAACATATGGTAGTCATTCGATACGCATACACTATATGAGCTATATCGGACTCTGGTGAGTCGTAGCCCCTTAGATCTTAAATTAATGTTTTTTCAGGCAAAAAAGTTTTTTTGTACTGTGGATAGATTTTTAGAATTTATTAGTTTCCACCCATAAATGGCCCTTTTGCGTAATCTCGGCGTCAAACTGCGGGGTTGCTTGTGCGACGTACCTCGGTACGCCTCCGCGCACCCCCTTGTTTTCCTTGACCTTGCGAAAAACTGCTCATTTCTGAATTGGAAACTGAAGCTTGTGGCCATTATCGAATGATTCATTTTGGAGGGGCACTAACTGAGAAGCTTTCGTTGGTATCCCTTCCAGCCCCTACCTTCTTGCCATTCTGGAAAGCCCTTTAAAATCCCCCTAAATCACCCTTTAAGAAAGGGGGACTTCTATCGGGCAAATCAAAGCCATATCCTCTGGGCGTGGATTCTTTACTGCGCAAGAGGCGGATTGCATTTTTGTTCGGCCAAGCGTGTCTTGTTAAATGTAGTACCAGTTTAACCGGTCTGTTCACGTCTTC
>JAUWMM010000162.1 GCA_030613145.1 Desulfobacterales bacterium
CTTTTCCTTATCTTAATCCCTCAATCCCTAAATTCACAATTCCTCAATTTGGCTCCATATAGCCATTATGATGAGGATGGTGTCCAAAAATCGGACCTAGGTCTTAGATCAAATAACGAGGTCTGAACTCAATATATATTATCGCTAAAAAAGCCCGGGCCGGGAAAATATCCGAGTTGCTTTTCAGCGCCACTCTCAGTTCAGCAATGGCCTTCTCATCCCTGAGCCTTTTGCCTGGAGGCAAATGCGGGATTTAAGATGGCTTTGAGACCAAGTGCATTAAATCCACGCATTTGCGATACCATACGTTAGATTATCCGTTTGCAGCCAATGGCATCTCTGATACCGGGTCAGGCCGCAGGGCCACATCCAGTGCTTCGTCAATCCGTTCTACAAGCACGAACTGCATCGATTCACTGACCTCAATGGGTAATTCATCCAGGTCCTTTTCGTTTCGCTTGGGTAGAATCACGGTATTAAGGCCCGCGCGATGGGCGGCCAGTATCTTCATCTTGATGCCTCCCACAGGCAGTACACGGCCTCGAAGGGTCACCTCTCCGGTCATACCCACATCTCCCCGCACGGGTTGATCGCTGAACAGACTCGCCACGGCCGTTACCATGGCCAGCCCCGCAGAAGGTCCGTCCTTGGGGATGGCGCCCGCAGGTACGTGAATGTGAACATCGGTGGTCTCGAACAGTTCCGAATGCACGCCCAGATGCCCGGCCTTGGAACGAACATAGCTGTTCGCGATCTGTGCGCTCTCCCGCATAACATCACCGAGCTGCCCCGTGAGGGTAAGCGTTCCTTTGCCCTTCATGCCGGTGGCTTCTATGAAGAGGATCTCGCCGCCTACGGCAGTAACCGCCAGACCAGTAGCGATGCCGGGAATTTCGATATTCTCCGACAACTCGCATTCGAACTGCTCCTTCTTCAGATATTCGCGCACCAGTTCGGGTGTGACCGTAAGACGGGTAGCTTCGGCTGCAACTATTTTAACTACGCACTTCCGGCACACGGCTCCAATCTGACGCTCTAACGTCCGCACGCCCGCCTCCCTGGTGTAGTCCCGAATGATTTTCCGAAGGGCCTCCTCCGTGAAGCTCACTTCTTCTTCCCTCAGGCCATTGGCTTTCAACTGCCTGGGCACCAGATGCCGCTGAGCGATGCGTGTCTTCTCGTACTCCGTGTAACCGTCCAGATGGATGATCTCCATTCGATCGCGCAACGGGGGCGGAATTGTCTCAAGCTGGTTGGCCGTAGTAATGAAGATGACATCGCTGAGATCAAAATCCACGTCCAGGTAATGGTCCCGAAAGGCATGATTTTGGGCAGGGTCGAGAACCTCCAGCAACGCGCTGCTGGGATCACCTCTCCAGTCATTTCCGATCTTGTCCACCTCGTCGAGCATGAAGACGGGATTCCTGGTGCCGGCCCGCTTTATGGCCTGAATGATACGACCCGGCATGGCACCGATATAGGTTCGGCGGTGTCCCCTGATCTCCGCCTCATCTCTCATGCCCCCAAGACTCATGCGGGTAAACTTCCTGCCGAGGGCACGGGCAATACTCTGCCCAAGGCTGGTTTTGCCGACCCCCGGGGGGCCCGCGAAGCACAGGATGGCCCCCATCGCCTCGGATGAGGCCTTTTCCTCGCCGGGCTCGGGCCCCAGCCCGCGCTCCTTTACAAGCTTCCGAACAGCGAGGAATTCCAAAATACGCTCCTTGACCTCTTCCAGATCATAATGGTCTTCGTCAAGCACCTTTGATGCAGAACCAATATCCATTTGATCCTCGCTGGCCTCGTTCCAGGGCAGTTCCACAATCCAGTCCAGGTAGGTCTTTATCACCGAGTATTCAGGTGAGTGTGGGGACATCCCCTTAAATCGCTTCATCTCGCGATTGGCCTCTTTCAGGACCTCTTCGGGCAGGCCGATGTCTTCAATCTTCGTGGTGTACTCGTCAAATTCCGAGTCACCTTTTTTATCTTCACCCAACTCTTTTTCGATGGCCTTCATCTGCTGTCGCAAATAAAATTCCCTCTGGGCCTTGTCCATCTCCCCCAGCGCCTCGGACTTTATTTTCTTGCCGAGGCTGAGAATTTCCCTTTCGTGGTTGAGGTGAGTGATCAGAAGTCTCAGTTTGTCCTTGATACTATCGGTTTCCAGCACCTTCTGACCTTCTGAAATGCTTAAGCCCGCATTGCCTGCAATCAAATACACCATATGCTGAACGTCCTGTACCTGTTTAAGCAGGAAAATGGCCTCATTGGGTATATCGGGCGACAGTTTGATCACTTCATTGGCCACCTCTCTAAGCGTGCGCTGCAGGGCGTCAAGTTCTAAATCCTTTTCCACTATTTCAGGCAAAGTCATAATCTCTGCCCGGAGATATGGCTCGAATTCAATCCAGCGCTCGACGCGAAAACGCTCCAGCCCTTGGACAATCACTTGAAAGGATTTGTCGGGACCACGGCTCACAGTATTTAGCTTGGCAACGATACCCACCTGGTAGACCTCTTCAGGCTTGGGTTCCTCAATGGAGGGGTCTTTCATGGCCACGAGGCCCACCATCCCGTCCCCCTTCATTGCCTCATCAATGAGTTTCACAGATTTTGGGATCCCCACCACCAGAGGCATAATGGAATAAGGAAAGGCCACCGTGTTCCGCAGCGGCAGTATGGGTAACTCGCGCAGTCTTTCCGCTGCGCGCTCATTTTCGGTATTCATAATCCGTTTCCTCCTAAAATTGAACATTAACAAAATGAAGAACCGGTCGCCGTAACAGGCTGACCAGTATGGGTCAAAAATTTTTACGTGTTTATTGGTTTATTGAATAATTACTAATACTTCGTATTAGAATGAAGTATATTTGATTAGATTCTAAGTTAAACCGTTTAATAAAAAGATAAGATCAAATTGGGGATTGTAAAGGTGGGGTGATTCGCACGAAAAGAGCAGAGACCGGACTTTCCCCCAATAGCCCTTTCCACCAGTTCAAGTGAAGGCATGGGTGTCAGGCCTACACATTTCACACACCTCAACATTCATGCAAGTTTTGGAACAAATCGTAACTCGGCCTAAACTTCTGTAATGCAGATTGCTTTATTGTCAACTGTGTAGGCCTGACACCTATTGTTCTGCACAATTCAAGATGTGACCCCGATCACGATCACATTCCCGCAAAATACCTCACCCGCCGGGGCAGCACCGTGACCGTTGTGGGTGTGGTGCCAAACATCTCACCGTCCGGAAGCAGGCCCTTTTCCGGTACGGTCTGGACAACGGCACGTTTGCCCCGCAACACGCGGACCCTCGGATTGGTGAGGTGCGTGCCCTTAAAAATCTTGGGAAACGTCGTGATCAGGCTCAACCGGCTTAGCGGAGAAAGAATGACGGCGTCGAAGCAGCCGTCATCGATTTTAGCCTCCGGAGCCATGAGCATATCGCCGCCGGTGTAACGGGAATTGCAGAATTCCACAAAGCAGTTGCGCCCCCTATACGACTTTCCATCGATTTCGAGTTCCATTTGGTGAAATTGCAAGCCGATCGTCCGGTGAAGCACGCCGATCACATAGCTCAAATCACCGGTCCAGCCGAAACGGGCGGCTGTATGGGCCGCGTCGGTCACAAAACCGAATCCCATCAGATTAACAAAGTAAAAGGATTCGTGACCCTGGGTGAAACGACAAACGTCAACGGCTAATGTGCGCTGTCGGCTGATGGCGGCGATCCCGTCGGCTATGGAGTGGATGTTCAGATCTTTGGCAAAGGAGTTGCCCCGGCCGACCGGAATGATGCCTAACGGAGGAATGGGCCGATCACCGTGAAACTTGAGGACGCCGTTGAGCAGGTGATAGTTGGTCCCATCGCCCCCCATGGCAATCAGGGCATCGAATTGGCTCAAAGGCAGCCCCTGGACAATCTTGAGTGCATGGGCGTGATATTGTGTTTCAAACACTTCACAGTGAATATGGCACGCCGCCAATTGATCAACGGCCTGCGAAATGTCATTTGCCTTGTTTCGTGGGCCTGTCAGCGGTTTGGCGATTAGGGCAACTCTCATATTCTTCCGTCGGATCATCCATAGGTTTTCAGGTACGATCCCTTTTTGCATATTTTGTCAATGTGGAGCAAAAGGACGACCCTCTTTCCACACTCTAAGTCAACATAGTCAATAACTTCCCCCTCCCCGGAGTCGGGGACTGTTTTTTCTTGGATCAATCAGGCACCGGCCGAAAATAGTATATGAGTTCCAAACACCTCTGTGAGTTTCTGCGCATATTTCTCCAATTTAGCCCGAAGTCCTATCGCCAATGGGTTGGCATTAAGATCGGAGCTTGATAGAAGCACCTCAGCTTCATAGTTTGATTCACCCCTTACACCTGTACTCCTAAGTTTGGGACAGTGCATTGTCCAAGCATTCGGAAAGTGATCGCTCTTGAGAGCTGCATATCCTTGACCCACGGCATTCCTTGGATTCAGGTTTAAGACAAACAATACAACAGCCATTCGCGTTGAGGCTTTGGCAGCCTGCGGTATGACCTGAGGCGCTTTATCCTTGAGGAATTTTGCGTATGGATCGATAAGGACAAGGTCGGCTTCGATATCGGTACTGACTATTGAGAATCCATTGATCGGATCAAATCCTGGGTATCTCAACGCACTAAGACCCGATTCGATCAGAGCCTGTAGAGCCATGGTATCTCGGTCAGAAACAAGGACGTCCGCATCTTGTCCCACAGCTCTGGCGGCATTTCGGACAATATGCCCGCTGCCGTAGTAACGCATTTCAGGTTTCGGCTGGGCTTCAAAAAGTGCAAAACCTCTCAGAGATTTCACTCTATCGGTCACAAGGGGAACCGGTGGTTCGGCCCACGGGCGGCCTCCGAATGGATCAATAAAGCGGATCGATTTGGAATGCGTTTTGCACCACCATTGAGTAAACTCAGCGAGAATGCCATGTTTCAAGAGATCCCCGGCATTTCCCATGTCATATGGTAAGGGTTGTGCTACCATCATCTTTGTGGCGCTCTTTCACGGGCTTTGTCGGTCCGAGGGTTTGAGAAAGTTTTTAGATATTTCTCAAGCATGTTTCTTCCAAGGTTGTTTATTTACAATTGGGCTTCCACCGGTTTTACATATCTTATTCTTTCCGCACTCAACGCTCCCAGATTGAAAAAAGTCAATTTATAATTTAATGGGCGTCACCCGCTTTCCCCACAACTTATTATCTTATGTACCCTATTCCACGTCCCTTTTTTCACATGTAAGTCAACCGGCGATTGGGCCGCTTTAGATTATGGTCGTGCTTTCATGGCCATGATATTGTATATACCCGGAAGAGTAAGACAACCACCGGGATCACAGGAATCAAGTTTAGCCCCAGTTGACTTTTCCCATCTCTGTATTTCATCAGCCATCCTTGTTATGATGGCAGCATAATCAATGGTTCGGAACACTTTTCTCCATTCAGCATTATCAATAGGAAGAG
>JAUWMM010000031.1 GCA_030613145.1 Desulfobacterales bacterium
CGGTAGTCCCGGTCTGTCTTCGCCCCTGAGCTCAGACCGAAGGGGGCCAGGGGCGCTTCAACCGGGAACCGTGAACGTTGAACCGCTCAACCCAGGTCTGAGTCATATAGGAGGATTAAAATGTTAAAGAAGAGACACATTGTAAGAGCTGAATGCCCGGCATGCGCCTGTGGGACTGTGAGCCAGCTTAGCCCGGAAGTCCTGCGCGAGAAGTTCATAGGCGATGAAAAAGAGATCGATGTTCTCTGTCCCATGTGTGGGACCAAGCACAAAGGGGAACTGCACGAGCAGGAAGAAGAAGTAGTCTAGGAAGAGTCTCTCAAGATTGCATCAGGAGGTTATCATGACCATTCCCCAACACTGCCCAGGTTTTCAACAGCTTAAGCATTTGCAGTCATTCATGTGCAAGTGCCCCAATTGTGGGAAGGAAAGAGAAATCTTTTCAGACGAGTTTGAAAAAAAACATATCTGCAAGGGATGCGGAAAAGAGATTGATTTTACACAGTGTACTCTCGATGGTGAGGCGTAGCATTAGACTCGTCCTGTGGTCGTCGGTTTTTCTGGTAACTTCTTTGTCAGGGGGTCAGGTGTATTCGGCTGACGACAAAACGAGAGGGGCTTCCAATCGCTTAATCAGCGAGAAGAGCCCCTACCTTCTCCAGCATGCCACAAACCCGGTTGACTGGTATCCCTGGAGTGATGAGGCTTTCCAAAAAGCGAAAAAAGAGGACAAGCCTATCTTTCTATCCATAGGATATGCCACCTGCCACTGGTGTCATGTGATGGCACACGAGTCGTTTGAGGATGAGGAAGTTGCCCGAATTCTGAACAAATATTTCATCGCCATCAAGGTAGACCGTGAAGAGCGTCCGGACGTGGACAAGATTTACATGTCCGTGTGCCAGTCTTTGACAGGGCACGGGGGATGGCCTCTTTCGATCTTCATGACACCCGAGGGCAAACCCTTCTTTGCGGGCACCTACTTTCCGAAGTTAAACCGGTTGGGGATGCCCGGTTTTGTGAGTGTCCTGGAGCAGATTGCAGCCATGTGGCAAAACGAACGGGCAAGTATACTGAAATCGAGTGAGGCCATCACAGTCGCCATTCAACCTGGATCAGATTCGGATGAGTCAGTGGATGCCGTAAGTGTTGAGACGTTGAAAAAGGGCTACGCGCAGCTTGCAAAGATCTTTGATCCGAATTGGGGCGGATTTGGCACTGCACCGAAATTTCCAACACCCCATCACCTCACCTTTCTCCTGAGATGGCACAAGCGGAGCGGCGATTCCATGGTCTTGGAAGTGGTGGAAAAGACCCTGGAGGCCATGAGGAGAGGGGGCATCTTTGACCAGATCGGTTTTGGCTTCCATCGATATTCAGTTGATGAGAAGTGGCTGGTTCCCCACTTTGAAAAGATGCTTTACGATCAGGCCTTGCTGGCCATGGCTTATACAGAGGCCTATCAGGTGACAGGAAAGTCTGAATTTGCGCAGGTGGCCCGAGAAATATTTACATATGTATTGCGCGATATGACCTCCCCTGATGGCGGATTCTATTCCGCAGAAGACGCCGACAGTGAAGGCAAGGAGGGTCTGTTCTATGTTTGGACACCTCGGGAGGTTAAAGCACATTTGGGCAAAGAGACGGGCGATCTCTTCTGCCGCTTTTATGGCATCACTGAGGCAGGTAGTTTTGAAGAAGGCCAGAGCATCCCCTATGTGCGTATGTCTGTCCGGAGCTTTGCGGCAAAAGAGGGCATGGAACTGACAAGACTTGAGACGGTTCTCGAGGACACGAGGGATAGACTCTTTCATATCCGCAAAAAACGGGTTCACCCCCTTAAAGACGACAAGATTCTGACCTCCTGGAACGGTCTCATGATCGCTGCCTTTGCAAAAGGGTACCAGGTCCTTGGCGATCAAGCGTATGCGGACGCAGCCCAAAGGGCCGCTGGGGTCATCTTAAGAAACCTCAGAACAGCCGATGGTAGGCTTCTCCGCCGGTACAGGCAAGGGGATGCAGCCTATCCGGGATACCTGGATGACTACGCCTTTTTGGTCTGGGGCTTGATCGAATTGTATGAGGCTACCTTTTCGATTTCATATCTTGAGGAGGCCCTTGTCCTTAACAAGGCGATGATAGACATTTTCTGGGACAAACAGGGTGGGGGACTTTATTTTACCGGGAAAGGGAACGAACCACTGATCACACGGAGCAAAGAGGTCTACGATGGGGCCCTGCCTTCAGGCAACTCGGTTGCCGCCTTGAACTTCTTGCGTTTGGGCCGCATGACAGGCAATGTCGATTTGGAGCAAAGGGCCGAACAATTGGCCCGGGCCTTTTCCAGGCAGGTCATGGTCCAACCCATGGCTTATACTCAATTGTTGACAGCCCTTGATTTTATGATTGGCCCAAACCGGGAGATTGTCATTGCCGGGGACCCTGCTCTTGACACCACTCGAGCTATGGTCAGCGTCGTGTGGAGAAAGTTTCTACCCAACAAGGTTTTGCTTCTTAGACGTCAAGGGACGGAAGGCAAAAGACTTGCGGACTTGTCTCCCTTTGTGGAGGCCATGGCTCCTATCAATCACCAACCCACAGTTTATCTGTGTGAGCAATACGCCTGTCAGATACCCATAAAGGACGTGGGTCAGTTAGAAGCAGTGCTTCATTGACTTCGCCTGAGGATGCTTTCTTAGTGGACATTGGCGTAAATATGATGGGAGGTGATACGCATGAAATGCAACATAGGGAAAACCGATCGGATTATCAGAGTGCTCATAGGGCTCATTGTCATTGCAGTTGGCGTCTATTTGAAGAGTTGGTGGGGAGCTGTCGGCCTAGTGCCGCTTTTTACAGCCGCCATAGGTTGGTGTGGACTCTATACCCTTTTTGGAATGTCAACGTGCAAGGTAAAGGGTTAAGAAAGGAGGCTCAAAATGAAAAAAGTGGCAATGACTATCGGCGTTTTGATCATTACAGCTTGTTTTCTGTCAGGTTCTCTTGCTTCTCAGGAAATGCCCGGGCCAGGTCCGGCTGAGCTGTGGAACTACATCACAAAAGTTTCTCCATACAAAGAATGGTCCTTCTGGCCAGACCATCAGGGCATGCAACCAGGGCGAGCGCCGCACGGCCCCCTGCACAAGGTTTACGTGAATAACCATGCACTGAATTCACCAAAACCTCCGGTTCAGTATGGTGCCATCCAAGTAAAGGAAAATTACAGCAAAGCCAAGGAGCTTAAGGCCATCACCGTGATGTACAAGGCCCATGGATACAATCCAAAGGATGGAGACTGGTTTTGGGTAAAGTATACACCCGATGGCAAGGCCGGGCCTTTTGGTAAACCTGCAGGCTGTATTGGTTGTCACGGAACCAGGGCGAGCAATGACTTCATTTTGGTACATGAATTTAGGTAGAGGCGTTTTCTAAAAAGCAATTTTTTGTTTCTGCCAATCACACACAGGAGGGGCTGTTTTGCTTTCTGTTCATCCTGTCATTCAGGGTTCAGCCACTCTGTTGGCCCTGTACGTATTCTTCTTGGGGTTACAACGCTTTCGCTTCCTACATCTTTATCAAGGAGTGGCTTTCAAGTGGAAGCGGCATGTGTTCTTGGGAGAGATTGCTTTGGGGGCATGGTTGGTTGGCATAGTGGGCGGCATGACCATGGTTTACTTTTACTGGTACGGGTTTCTTATGACGGGTACCCATGGGAAGGTTGCCCTGGTGATGGTTCCCTTTATCATCTTTGGCTTTGCCTCCGGGCAGTACATGAACCATTACAAAAAGAAAAGAAAGGCCCTTCCCTTGATTCATGGCCTGAGCAATCTTGTTCTTTTGATTCTTGCTTTGACCCAGGTGGTGAGTGGCTGGTGGGTTTATAGGGTTTTCGTTTTAGGATGGTGACCGCTTGAACTTCTGCTCAAAGGCTTGAAGTGGCCCGGAGATATGAGCCGTGGACCCAATTTCGTATCAAAATGAGGGGAGGTATTATGAAAAGAGGGAACGTGATTTTTTTGGCAATTTTCTTTGTTCTAACCCCTTTTATTGCAATAGGGGCAGAAATGGGCAAATTCCAGTATGAAGATTTCAAAAAACCAACGAAATGCAGGACCTGCCACAAGGGGATTTATCAGGAATGGCAACAAAGCCTTATGTCTCAGTCATTCACTCATCATTGGGATGACGTGGAATATTTCAAGCTCGCCTTACCTCATGCCCTGAAGCTAGATAAAGTGGCAGGGGTAAAAGGAGGATGCGTTGCTTGCCACGGTCCCCTTGCCTTCTTAACCGGAGATATACCCCCAAAGCCACCTGCGGCAGGGACACGGGTGAATGAAGGGGTAAGTTGTGAGATTTGTCACAGCATTACCGGATCAACGGAAAAAGAACCCTTTAATTTTAGCTTTGTCATAGAGCCTGGCAAGGTGAAGTTTGGCCCAAGAAGTGATGGGCAATCTTCCTTTCATGATGTTAAATATTCTAAATTTATCAGAAGCTCTGAGCTTTGTGCCACTTGTCATGATGAGCAAAGCCCTTATGGTGCCTGGGTAAAAGAAACCTACCGGGAGTGGAAGGCAGGGCCTTATGCCAAGGAGGGAATAAGATGTCAGGACTGCCACATGTATCGAGCGCCCGGGAAATCTGCCAGAGGAGGGAAATTACGGACTGACATGGCCCATCATGCCTTCCATGGTGCCCATTTTCCCAATAAAATGGCTGGAGCAGTAGATATTGCCTTATATGCAGACGCAAATCAGATCACCCCTGACTCAAGCATAAAGGTCAGAACGGAGCTTTTCAATGGCAAGGTAGGGCACTCTATACCCTCTGGGTCGTCTGAAGAGAGGATGCTTTGGCTTGAGATGGTGGCGATTGATGCCAAAGGAAAGACCTATTATTTAGCTTTGGACAAGAAGGGTTTTCAGGGAGAAGACTATACGATTTCTAATGCAAAGGCATTAGCCTATCAAGCCATGGGTGAAATCATGGGCATGAAAGAATTTCAGGGCGTAAAGAGAGATGGTGATATACCGGATGGCGTAAGGATTTTTAGAAGACCCTTTCTTGACCCGAAAGGGAGAATGACCATCTGTCAATGGTACACGGCTGAAAACACGCTAGTAGACTACAGAATTGGCCCTCAGGAGACAAAGATCGAGACCTATTCCTGGAATATACCTAAAGATATATCCCCGGGTCCAGTAACTATTAAGGCTATCCTTTACTACAGCCTTGTCCCAAGCTCAGTGGGTGAGTTTTTGCAGCTTATGCCTTCAGAATATGCACCAATAAATGTGAATACGGCTACACTTACTATTCAAGGAGCAAAATAGGGCAAGGGTGAGGCGTTGGGTAGATGGACTGTTACCATAAGAGAGTCAATTTCATTAACTTAACCTCAAAATCTCCCCCCTTTTTTAATGGGGGGCGGGGGGGGATTTCTTGGGAGAGCTTGAAAATCCCCCTAAATCCCCCTTTTACAAAGGGGGACTTTGAAGCAACGGCCCTTAAGTTAATGACATTGATTAGAGAATTACAGGGAGGTGAGCCGTGGAGAAACAAGGATTAATTGGTTTGTTAAATAGGGATTTAGCTGACGAGCATGCAGCGATCATACGGTATCTTGTCCACGGATGGATGGAAGGGGAAGATACCCCCCTGGGGGCGAGCCTGATTTCCATCTCCAGGGATGAGATGTGGCACATGCACTGGCTGGGTATGATCATAGGTGAATTGGGAGGGGAGCCGAACTTCACACCCGCTCCCTATCCCTACGATCCAACCAGCCGGGCCACAATGCTCAAATCGTACGTCGAATACGAGGAGAAGTTGATCCCTCATTACGGCGGAGAAGCGGATAAGGTGGATGATCCCCACATCAGGAGGGTCCTTCAGAAAGAAGCCTGGGAATCGGCTATCCATGCCAGAAAGTTTCAAAGAAAACTGGACAAATTAAGCCCGGAAGAGGCAGCAGGCCTCCCAGGGGAGGAGAGTGAATTGCCCAAGGAGCTCCTGGACAAGTTGCAGATAGAAGTGACAAGTAAATATACCGAGATGTTGCAGCATTTACGCACATCCTGGCTTTTCCAAAAAGATGAAATCATGGGCTGGAAGATCATGGATATGGCCATAGAGAAAATGAAACAGCTGGCACACTTTGCTGAAGATATAGCAGAAGATGGTGTTGCCCCCAAATTCAAACCTGGCGAGATAGACATGAGTAATGTCATTGGACTGGCTCTGAAAAGGGCCTTGGAAGATGTGCGGGGGGCTCGGGAGCGCCACTTGAAGTTGAGAGAAGACAGCGAAGTGAAGAAGCATTCAGGACTTGTCATTAACCTGGACCTCACCGTCCAACAGGAGGAATATCAAGGAGCAGAGATCGAAGACTGGATAAAGAACAGAAGCTGAAGTCGGTGATAGATCGTGCCGTGGATCAAAGTTATGATGACATGATGTAAACTTGTTCTCAGGAGTTCTCAGGTGATTCAGCCCGATGCGTCATTCATAAGGTTTTCCTTGTTCTGGGGAGGACTCCTTTTTTTCCTGGTGCTAGAGATCTCAGTGCCGTACAGGCAGAGTTCGGTCTCCAAGGTAAAGCGCTGGATTAATAACATTGCTCTCACCGTGTTCAACAGCTTGATCCTTCAAGTGGTATTTGCAGGGGCAATTGTCAGCACGGCCATGTACGTCACAACCCATCAGTTGGGCGTACTCAACATGGTGGCGCTGCCCGGGTGGGTCAAACTTCTTGTTACAGTGGCCTTTATGGATTTCATGCTTTACGTATGGCACCTCCTAAATCATGAGGTCCCTTTGCTCTGGCGATTCCACAGGGTTCATCACAGTGACCTCAACATGGATGTCTCTACCGCGACACGATTTCACATAGGCGAGTTAGCCATTTCAGGGGTGATTAAGATAGCCCTTGTCTTCTTGCTCGGCGCCAGTCCGTTGGGAGTGATGATCTTTGAAAGTGCCCTGGTATTATGCGCCCAGTTCCATCACAGCAGCTTGAAGGTGCCGAAATTGTTTGAGAGGATTTTCTGGATTCTTTTTGTTCCTCCATCCATGCATCGGATTCACCATTCGGTCATCATAAAAGAGAGGGACACCAATTACGGCACTATTTTCTCCATCTGGGATCGGTTGCTCGGCACGCTTCTAAAGGATGTGGATCAGAAGGCAATCCGCATCGGCATGGGAGCCTCCCATAAGCCGGATAAGCTGAATTTTCGCCATTTACTGGCTATGCCTTTTACAAGGCCTGTCAGATAAGGATCTAACCTTAATTGCCAAGGAGGCGCTATGAAACAGTTCGAATACCAAGTCTCCCACCACCCTGGAGAGGTTTTTAAGCAAGTGGTCTATTTTTGTTCTGAGGCCGGCGAATGCAGTATCGAAGACGTTTCGGCTGATCAAATGAGAATCCTGACTGATATCCTGAACGAAAAAGGAAAGCAAGGCTGGGAACTCATACAGGCATTTTTTGGTAAGGATGGTGTCATAGCCTTGTGGAAACGCAAAGTCAAAAAAAAGGAGGAATAACCATGGAGAACAACATCAACTGGGAAATCGAAATGGATACGGCTCTGGAACGGGCCAAAACTGAGAACAAACTCATACTACTTGATTTCTTTAACCCTGGCTGAATTGGCTGTCAACAGATGGATGCCGTGACGTATCCCGATACCAAAGTCATCGGATTTATCAGTGACAACCTGATTCCGCTGCGCGTTCAATTCGACGCTCAACCCTTGTCCGCAGATTTTAACGTCAAGTGGACGCCTACTCTGGTCACATTGGATTCCCAAGGCAAGGAGCATCATCGGACAGTCGGTTTTCTTTCCCCTGAAGAGTTGATCCCTTCCTTGTTGCTTGGTATTGCAAAGACCTACTTTGAAGCGGACCGATTTGACGAGGCTCTCCAAAACTTCGAGAAACTGTTGGCAGAGTATGCAAAAAGTGACTCTGCGCCGGAAGCCATCTATCTTCAGGGAGTATGCCGTTACAAGAGCACAAAGGATGCAAAGCCCCTTAAGGAAGCATACGAAAAGCTCAATGCCGAGTATCCGTCAAGCGAGTGGACGAAGCGTGCCTATCCGTATCGGCTTTTATAGGCTTTGTTGTGTGAAAGCAGTGGGTGAGTCGGTTTTCAAACATAACGACGGCAACTACGACTGCAATTTTAATTTGGCAAAAGGACTTTTCTTGAGGGAGCGAAAAAAGCAAAAATCTGGTTTTTATGGGGCTTAGGATGGAAAAAGCTATTCAACAACCCGGGGCAAGCAAGAAAAGGGCCGCAATAAAGGCTTCTATCTTTGTGGCCTTTATAATCGGAGCCGTAGCTCTTGTCCGATACACTCCAATCAAAGACTATCTTACACCTGAAGCTATGGGTCGTTTTCTGGATACCGCAGGCATCTGGGCTTCCTTGGTCTTTATGCTTGTTTATGCAGTGGGCGTGTCCCTTTTTATTCCAGGTACCCTGCTCACAGGTCTTGGTGCCGCTATTTTCGGGCCTTATCGGGGATTTTTCTATGTCTGGGTTGGAGCCATGTTAGGCGCCAGCTCCGCTTTTTGGATCGGTCGCACCTTAGGGAGGGATTTTGCCACCTCTTTGATTGGAGATAAACTAAAAAAGTACGACGATGCAATAGAGCGTAACGGATTTGCCACAGTTCTCTACCTGCGCCTCATATATTTTCCTTTCACGCCGATGAACTTCGGCATGGGGCTGACAAAGGTGCGTTTTTGGGATTACCTTTTTGGCACAGGTATAGGTATTATAGTAGGAACCTTTGTTTTCACATTTTTTATAGGCACACTTAAAGAAGTCTGGGCGAGTGGAGACTGGGGACAACTTGTTTCCGGAAAAGTTTTTTTCTCGGTTGTCCTGTTCATATTTTCGTTCTTCATTCCCAAAATTATAAAGAAGATAAAAAAAGAGAAGTAATCCATGTCCTTTTTAGGCACCTGACGACAAACACAGAGTTGATACGGAGGAAATTCAAATGAAGATAGGTTTTGTTGGTCTGGGGAAAATGGGCGGGGGGATGGTTGGAAGTTTATTGGGCGGAGGCCATCAGACAGTCGCCTTTGACGCGGTTAAAGAAGTGGTCAAGGAGGCTGAAAATAAGGGGGCAATACCCGCAAATTCGCTTCAGGACCTGGTCGAAAGACTTGATCCGCCTCGTGCCATTTGGATTATGGTTCCGTCCGGCAAGCCAACTGGAGAGACAATTACGTCTTTATCACATATGTTGGAAAAAAATGACATTTTGATCGATGGGGGAAACTCTTTCTACAAGGATTCCATGAAGAGAGCTCAAGAACTTAAAGAAAAGGGAATTTCATTTCTTGATGTAGGCACAAGCGGCGGCATTTGGGGCCCCAAGATAGGCTACTGTTTGATGATAGGTGGGGAAGAAGATGTATTTAAGACGATTGAGCCAATATTTAAAACCCTGGCCCCGGAAAATGGTTACGCCTACGTTGGGACAGCCGGCTCTGGTCATTATGTAAAAATGGTCCATAATGGTATTGAGTACGCCTTGCTGCAGGGCTATGCAGAGGGCTTTGAGATAATGCATGCAAAGAAAGACTTCAATCTTGATCTCGCCAAGATTGCTTATCTATGGAATCAGGGAAGTGTTATCCGCTCGTGGCTTTTGGAACTAGCTGAAAGCGCTCTTAAGAAGGACCCTAATCTAAAGTCCATAAGGGACTACGTTGAAGACTCCGGAGAAGGTCGCTGGACGGTGGCCGAGGCGATCCAAGAAAACATACCCGCACCGGTCATTACGCTATCGCTCCTTGAGCGCTTTCGCTCCCGCCAAGAAGAATCCTTTAGCGCCAAAGTGATAGCTGCGCTTCGTGATGAAATCGGGGGCCATGGAGGCAAAAGAAAAACAGAAGACAGTGTTCCAGGAACATGAAACAGTGTCCCGCTATAAGGGACAAAGAATTGGAAGCGGACAACCGTACGAGGGCACTTTGAAGTCGTCAGACAGGAAGTGAACCGAAAGAACAATATGAGACGATATTTAACCATCTGTCTTTCAAGCGTTCTCATTCTTATTTCGCCTGGCCGGTCCGCCTGGCCGGATGAAATCTTACTTGACGATTATCAAGACGGCCTCAGCCCCAAATGGGAGGAAAAGTCTTTTGAAGGGAAGACTGAATATCAGGTGACGCTTGAAGAAAACCAATTGTGTATTAGGGCTTCAAGCAACGCATCAGCTTCCGGCCTTTACTACAAAATAGACTATGACACCAAGCAATACCCG
>JAUWMM010000048.1 GCA_030613145.1 Desulfobacterales bacterium
ATTGAACTCAACTACTGGGTTATACCGCCCCTTGTCAGTTTCTTGACACTGGTTGGCCTGGCGGGCCTGGCCCTAGTCAAGGGAAAGGGCCGGAAGGTCAATCTACTTTTTGCAGGCATCTGCCTTTTGGGGGGACTTTTAAGCATAGAGAAGGCTTTGGCCTCAGTAGTCACCGATCCCGGCCTGGCATTGCGGACCAGCCGCATAGACCACATGTTCATCGTCTTTTTTATCCCTGTCTACCTGCACTTCACTTACACTTTTCTGGGAATTTCCAGGCGAAAATGGTTGGTTGGCATTGCCTACGCATTCAGCGGGTGCCTGAGCCTCCTTTCCCAAGGTGATTATTACCTGGAAGGGGTGAGGCAATATTATTTCGGGTATTATGCCAAGGGAGGGCCCTTAATGTACGTGTTTGGGGCCGCCAGCACCACAAACACCCTCTATTGTCTTTATCTTCTTTTTCGTAGCCTGAGACAAGAAAAAGATCCGAATCAAAAAAACAAGACCAAATACATCATCCTGGGTCTGGGAGGCGCCGCCCTCATGGCCCATTTCAACTTCTTGCCCCTGACCGGTATCGGCTTTTATCCATTAGGAAACTTCTCTTTCATTCCCATCCTTCTTTTGGGTTTTGCCGTATTGAAGCACGATCTGTTGGACATTGGCTTCATGGTTCAAAAGGGCCTAAGTTACTCACTCCTGACCGGTCTGCTCACGGGGTCTTATGCCCTTATGATCATTTTGTTGAATCAAGTATTTAAAGGGATCGGTCAGAGATGGTCTATCCTTTTTTCGATCTTCTTTTTTCTTGCGATCGTCTTTGTCTTTGACCCCCTCAAAAAACGGGTGCAACTCTTCATTGATCGCCTGCTCTTCAAAGGCAAATACGATTATCAAAAAACCCTGATGTCGTTGAGTGATGCCATGGCCTCTATGCTGAACCTGGATGAAATCATGGACAGAACCCTCAGAACCCTCACTGAGGTGATGTATCTTGATTGGGGCTATGTGATGCTCATGGATGATACCCAGAACCGGTTTCGGGTCCGCAGTCAAATGGGCATGCTATCAAATGTAAAGGGTCTATCGATCGCAGACTCAAGCCCCCTTATCTCTGAGTTGGGTCGTCGGAAGAGACAGTTGACCCATCACAATGTCAGAGAATGGCCGCACGCTTTTGATGATCAGTCTCGTTTGGTGGAAGATTTTGACAACCTGGGTGGTGCTGTGATCCTACCCATGGTCTTCAAAGGGGACATCAACGGACTTCTTGTCTTGGGTAATAAGAAATCAGGGGACCTTTTCACAGTACAGGATCTTGAACTCCTTCGTACCCTGGCAAACCAGTGCGCTGTCGCCATCGAGAATGCTAAGGCGTACCAGTTGATTGAAAACTTGAACAGAAACCTCGAGAAGATGGTGGAAAAGCGGACTCAAGAACTTAAAAGGGCACTGGAAGAAAAAGAAAAGACGCAAGATTTACTCGTCAGATCCGAAAGCCTGGCTTCTGTGGGTGCGCTGGTGGCAGGGGTTGCCCACGAACTGAACAATCCCATTGCTAGTGTCTCCAGCCTGGTCCAGTCTTCTGTTGAAACCATGGAGGATATGCCCCCTGTGCAGGTGGTCGGGTCAGAAGGCGACCCTGCAGAAATGGAGGAGTTGCTTGACGATCTTAAATTCAGCTTAAAGGAATTGAAGCGCGCCAAAGATATTGTGGCAAGCCTGCTTGGGATATCCCGTCAGACCGAGGAATACTCTGAGCCAGTAGTATTAAATGACGTGTGCAAAGATGCGCTGAAAGTACTCTACAACCAATACAAGCAGACAGGGATTGAGGTTGTCGAGGCTTACGAGGAAAACCTCCCGGAGATCAGAGGAAATTTTGCCAACTTAGGGCAGGTCTGTCTGAATATCATAAGCAATGCCATCCTGGCCGTGGACAGTCGTCAAGGAAAAATCATCATAAAGACACTCTACGACAAGGCAAGAGGTATGGTCATTCTAGAATGTGAGGACAATGGCCCTGGAATACCCAAGGAAGTTATAAACGATATCTTCAAGCCTTTCTTTACGACCAAGGAGACGGGTAAAGGGACCGGCCTGGGCCTGTATATCTCCCATGAGATTGTGCGCCGACACAACGGGAATATCTTTGCGCAAAACAATTCGCAAGGAGGCGCCATGTTCAGAGTGGAACTTCCCGTTACCGGATAGGCAACAGGCTTTAGTCAAGCTCGGCTCTTGCTGTCTATAACTTATCGTATTTATTGTGCAATATCAGCATTAAACAGGCTTAATAAGCAAATTTTCTCTTGACATACAACCTCATTTCACATATAGTGGCCGCTCCAAAAAGCGAGTACTCATTAAATATTCAATAATAACAACTTAATGTAAGGAGGGCAGTAAAATGGGAGACGATGTATACGTAGTAGGTCACAAGAGTCCGGATACGGATACCGTGGTTTCAGCGATTGTATATGCCAAAATAAAGGGCTATATTCCTGTCATCCAGGGAGCGATCAATGAAGAAACAGCCTTTGTGCTCGATAAATTTGGAGTGCCTGTGCCTGGAGAACTGGGTAGCGCAGAGGGCAAGAAGCTGGTGCTGGTGGATCATAATGAGGCCACCCAGGCCCCTGATAACCTCGACAAGGCAGAGATTGTTGAGATCATTGACCATCATAAGATGAACTTTAACTATCCTGATCCGATTGCCATCCATATTGAGCCGGTAGGAAGCACGGCTACCATCCTGGCCAAGCTGTATCAAGACGAAGTGTCCAAGGACAAGGCCTTGGCCGGTCTTCTTCTTGGTGCACTCCTTTCCGACACGGTCATTTTCAAGTCCCCCACCACGACCGAAGAAGACAAGAGGGTGGCGTCACAACTGGCCGAAGTGGCAGGCATTGCCGACATCGAGGCATTTGGCATCGATGTAAAGAAGTCAAAGGCCAACATTTCCGATAAGCCGATCAAGGACGTTGTACTGGCAGACTTCAAGGATTTTGACTTTGGCGGCAAGAAGGTTGGCATCGGCCAAACCGAGGTCGTAGACATCAATGATGTTTACAACCGCGCCTCTGAGATCATGGATTTCCTCAAGGACACGAAGACCAAAGAAGGTTACGAGATGCTCATCTTCGTCGCCACCGATATTATCAAGGAAGGCTCTGAGCTCTATTATGCCGGGGACAAGGCCAAGCTTGAGGCGGCTTTCAATACCACAGTCGGCGACGACTCAGTTTGGATTGACGGCCTTATGTCTCGTAAGAAACAGGTTGTGCCGGTCATAGACAAGCAATTCTAGTTTTCCGCAAGAATTATCAAGTGAAGGGGTACCTGCATCAGGTACCCCTTTTGTTTTTAGTCAGTGTCCATCCAGAAATGGTAGATTTTGTCCTGAGACAAGGCCGCACAAAGGTTTCTACCGCAGGCGTAGCAGCGCTACGTTGAGGATAGAAACCTGCGGAGAACGAAGTATCTGGGCAAAAGATGCCGTTTCTGGGTGGACACTAGTCAGTGTCCCTCTTCAGCACCGCAAGAAAGGCGGACTGAGGAATTGCCACAGAGCCCACCATCTTCATCCGCTTTTTGCCCTTTTTCTGTTTTTCAAGAAGCTTGCGTTTTCGGGTAACATCTCCGCCGTACAACTTTGCCGTTACATCTTTACGAAAAGGCGAGATTGTTTCCCGAGAGATAATTTTGGCTCCAATTGCCCCCTGGATTGCAATCTTAAACTGCTGCCTCGGTATTTCGTCCTTGAGCTTTTCACAAGCATACCTGGCCTGCTGGAGAGCCCGGTCTTTATGCACCAGTTGAGAAAGGGCATCTACCCTTTCTCCGTCAATTAGGATATCAAGCTTGACGAGGTCGCTTTCCCGATAATCAAGTATTTCGTAATCAAAAGAGCCATATCCCTGAGTGACTGTTTTTAGCCTGTCATGAAAATCGTATATAACCTCTGCCAGTGGGAGATCACTGGTCAGCTCAAGTCTGCTGCCCTCCAGGTACTGATGCCTGGCACTTGTTCCCCGGCGCTCTAAGCAAAGTTTCATGACTGCGCCCAGATATCGATCCGGCATCATGATGGAGGCCCTGATATATGGCTCCTGGGTAATTGCGATCTTTGTAGGATCAGGATAAAGTGTAGGGTTGTCAATGATGATTGTTGTGCCGTCCCTCATGATGAAGTTGTATTTTACAGACGGCGCGGTGATGATAAGATAAAGGCCAAATTCACGCTCTAGACGCTCCTGGACCACCTCCAGGTGAAGAAGGCCAAGGAATCCGCACCGGAAACCAGAACCCAGCGCTGCAGAGGCGTCCTTTTCGTAGACCAGAGAGGCGTCATTGAGCTTCAGCTTCTCCAAGGCCATTGCCAGGTCTTCATACCCGTCAGAGGCCGCCGGGTAAACCGAGGAAAAGACCACCGGTTTTACCTCCTTGAAGCCGGGCAGTGGCATTGCACAGGGACGGTCGTTGTTAGTAATCGTATCTCCGCACCTGGTGTCGCTTACTGTCTTTATCCCAGCAATGATATAGCCGACCTCGCCCGCTGTAAGCATATTTTGGGGGACCCTTTTGATCCTGAAGACCCCGATCTCTTCAACCCGATAGGTTGCATCATTGTACATAAAACGTATGGTGTCCCCTGGTCTTATCGTCCCTTCAAATACCCTGCAGTAGATGACAGTACCCCGGTAGATGTCGTACTGGGAATCAAATATTAGGGCCTGGAGAGGAGCTTCGAGGTCTCCCTGCGGTGCCGGGAGTCTGGTGACAATGGCCTCCAAGACTTCTTCTATACCGATGCCCTGTTTGGCAGAGGTAAGAATTGTTGTGTCGGAGTCCAGCCCCAGTTCTTCTTCAATCTGATCTTTGACCCATTCTACATTGGCAGCCGGGAGATCGATCTTGTTGATAACCGGTATGATCTCAAGGTCATGATCCATTGCCAAGTATAGATTGGCAACCGTTTGCGCCTCCACCCCCTGACTGGCATCGACAAGGAGGAGCACTCCTTCACATGAAGCCAAGGACCTGGAGACCTCGTATGTGAAATCAACGTGGCCCGGTGTGTCAATCAGGTTCAACTCATAAGTATGGCCATCTTTGGCTGCATAGGGAAGCGACACTGCCTGACTCTTTATGGTGATACCCCGTTCTCGCTCAATATCCATGGAGTCAAGGATCTGGTCTTTGAAATCACGTTGGGAAATGACCCCGGTTTCCTGGATTAGCCGATCAGAAAGGGTTGATTTGCCGTGGTTGATGTGGGCAATGATGCTGAAGTTCCGAATAAGATTCACAGCGCAGCAAATCCCAGATCAAAGGCCCGAAGATTGGTCTCCACAAACTTTTCCTTTGCCTTGGTACGAATAGTCCACTCAAACGCTTCCTTGGAAACTGGTAGCACGCCGCTTCCTGCAAGGGCGCCAAGCATGACCATATTGGCTGTCAGCGCAGACCCGGCTTGCTTTGCTAAGGCATGGGCATTTAGAGTGATGAGCTGTTTAACACGGCTCCGGATAAAGTCAAAGAGTTTCTCGACATTTGGATAGTCCCCTCTGCCGATGGCCACCCCATATGGGATAGTAGGGTCAGTATTTGACACGACCACAGAGTCTGCCCGACATTTTCTCATGGCGCGATAGGTTTCGACCGGTTCGAATCCAAGCAGGGCATCCGCCTCGCCGTCCGAGATGATGGGGCTTTTAATATCTCCTATCATTACCGTGGATTCTACAATCCCACCCCGTTGTGCCATACCGTGCACCTCACTGGTCAAAGCATTGTGACCCGCCCGGATGGCGGCCTCGGCCAGAACCGTGGTGGCCAAAAGCGTGCCCTGTCCGCCAACACCTGTAAGAAATACACGATAGTTTGCCATGTGGTCTCTCTCCATTTGGAAAACGGTCTCTCGCCTTGCATTAATGTTGGAGGAGCACTTCGTTCGAGGACCGCTTCGCTTGAGGCAAAAGCCGAAAGATCTTCTGCCTCGAACCTCAAGGCCGACAGGCCGCTCCTTGAACTAAATCTTTTTCGGCCTGATCTTTTTGCAAAACTGTATACACACCCCGCAGCCGATGCACACGTTGTCATTAATTATCATGGTTGTCTTGGCATCGGGCGCCGTGTTTTTGTAAAGGGCCGGGCATCCAAAGGTGTCAATGCATTCCGTGCAATCAGTATTACACTCCGGACCTACCACAAAACCCCGCTTTTTCTTCTTTCCGAGCATCCTTGCCTCATACAGAGGGCATGGGGACTTAGCTACTATAACCGACAGCAGGTTTGACTCAAGGGCTTCCTTGACAGCCGCCTTGGTCTTGTCCAGATTGAGCGGGTTGACGACTGAAATCTGCTCCACTCCACATCCCCTGGCGATTGCCTCGATGGAAATATATGGCTTATCCCAACCGGGCGGGGTGATTTCTATGCCGGGGTGAGGCTGGTGGCCTGTCATGGCCGTTGTACCGTTATCAAGTATCACCAATATAAAATTGTGCCTGTTGTGAACAGCATTGATCAAGCCAGTGATGCCGGAGTGAAAAAATGTGGAATCACCAATAAAGGCAATAACTTTCTTGTCCGTTACCCTGGAGATGCCGGCCGCCAATGTTATACTCGCACCCATACAAATGAATATATCAGCCGCCTGCAGTGGTGGCAGGAACCCAAGGGTGTAACAGCCAATGTCCGTTGGAAACACTGCTTCGGTTTGGGTTTCTCTAAGGACACTGGTTACAGCATAATAAGTGGCCCGGTGGGGGCAACCCGCACATAGATTTGGAGGCCTCATGGGGACCTGGACAGCCTCTGTGTCTTCCTTGATGTCAACCGGCCTTGGAGGCGTGTAGTCCAGCTGGAAGAATCTTGCGATCACCTCCCGCACCATGCCGGGATCAAATTCATAAAGCCGTGAGAACAATTCGGGATCTTTTCCCGCAATAGGTATGACAATGCCGATAGTCTGGGCCGTCACCTTGAGGTTGTCCTGAAGAAAGGGCTCCAGTTCTTCTACAACCAGGATCTTGTCGACTGATCCGATAAATTCTGCTGCCGGTTTCTCTGGAAACGGGTAAGTAAAACCGAGCTTAAATATCTTCACGCGGTCCTTGATACCGAGATCTTTGATGGCATCAACCACATAGTTATAAGCAATCCCAGAGGTGCCAATGCCCCATCTACCTGTGCCGGTGACGGTGTTAAACGGAGACCTGCACGCCATGTTTCTCGCCTTTTCGCCTTGCGAGATAAGCACTCTGTGGCGCACACGTGCGTTGGCGGGCACCGGAACAAAGCGAGAACTCTCCTTTTCAAAAGCTCCCCTTGTTTTAGAAGATTCCAGGGGGCCGGTCGTTACAATGCTGCGACAGTGGCTCAGGCGTGTGGTGGTTCTGAGGAGTACAGGGAGTTCCAGGGCCTCGGAGATCCCGAAGGCTGCTTCGGTCATCTCCTTTGCCTCCTGAGCTGATGCGGGCTCGAGCATGGGAAGATTGGATAATCTTGCGTACATGCGATTGTCCTGTTCATTCTGGCTTGAAAAAATAGCAGGATCATCGGCAGTGACAATCACCATGCCACCGCGCACACCCACATAGGCCAGCGTCATCAGGGGGTCAGCGGCAACGTTGAGGCCCACATGTTTCATGCTGCACATTGCCCGAACACCGGACACAGCAGCGCCCGCGGCCGCCTCCAAGGCTACCTTTTCATTGATGGAATACTCAAAATAGAGTTCTGACTCAGCGGCTATCCGAAAAAAGTTGTCTCCTATTTCAGATGCCGGCGTGCCGGGATAGGTTGTGGCAAATGCCACCCCTGCCTCCATGGCACCCCTAACAATAGCTTCGTTTCCCAAAAGGAGAAGTTTCTTGTCTACTTCTTGGGTTAACAGCGGATGCATGGTAACCCCTCCATATTCATTTAAATCGCCAAGGCTTGCGAGTTTTCGCTTATGGCAAAAACGTGAATCCGATAGACGTCTTAAGATTGGGAGGTTTTAGGCAAGGTAAAATAGAAAGCTGCACCCTTTCCTTTTTCAGACTCCACCCAGACCCTTCCACCGTGGTTGGTCACAATCCTCTCAACAATTGCGAGCCCCAGACCTGTTCCTTCGTCATCTTGTATTTCTTTTAACCGGTGGAACTTCTCAAATATTTCCCTGTTATATTTCGGATCAATCCCGATGCCATTATCCTTTACGTAAAACTGGTCAAAGTCCCCACTGTCTTCGTATCCGATCTCGATCATAGGGGCCTTGGTATCCCCCAAAAACTTGATGGCATTTACAAGCAGGTTTTGAAAGACCTGAAAGGTCCTGTCTCTATCACAGTAGATGGAGGGAAGGTTGTCCGCTACAACAAGCTCTATCCTTTTTCCCTTCAATCTGGCCTGTAGGTCTGAGATTACGTCTTCTACAATGTCAAAAGAGGGAATATTCTCAAGAGTAGACACCACCCGGCCGAGCGTTGACAATGCCAAGATGTCAGAGACCAATACTTCCATTCGGTGGGCGCTGGCCTCGATCCGCTCCAGGCACGTCCGGCCTTTCTCATCCAAGTCATCGTAGTAGTTCTCGAGCAGGATCGAGGAAAATCCCAGGATGTAGACAAGTGGGGTCTTCAAATCATGGGAGGTAACATGGGCAAAGTGCTTAAGCTCCTCATTTATCTTTCTGAGGTCTTCCTCTGCCCGCTCACGATCGGCTATCTCTTTTTTTAGAAGTATGTTCGCTTTTGAAAGGTCGGAAGTTCGTTCCTCAACCCGTTTTTCTAACTGCTCGTGAGCTTTTTTAAGCGCCTCCTCCGCCCGTTTGCGAGCGGTGATTTCTACAACGTTTCCTAATATGGCAGGCATTCCGTCATACTCTGTTCGGCTGTTTCTCCTCTTAATCCATATGGTCTTACCCTCTTTTGTCAGACCTCTCGCCTCGTATTGCGATGGGGCTTCTTCTCCCTTGAGCCTCTTCATCCTTATTTCGTCTGTCATGGCCCTATCCTGAGGATGGACCAGCCTCCACGATTCCGAACCTATCAGTTCGTCTCTTGAATACCCGTAAATCTCGGCAAACCTATTATT